>JAKORL010000145.1 GCA_029777855.1 Pseudomonadota bacterium | reverse complement strand
GAAGTGTACTTAGCAAGAGGTGAAGCAAAATGACTAAACTAATTTTATTCAATAAGCCTTTTGGAGTCCTGACACAGTTTACTGATAAATCAGGACGTCCTACCCTCGCAGAGTATATCCCTGTTAAAAATGTCTACCCCGCAGGACGATTAGATCGAGATAGCGAAGGTCTGGTGGTCTTAACAGACGATGGCAAGCTCCAACATCAAATTACCGATCCTGAGTTTAAACTCACAAAAACCTACTGGGTTCAAGTCGAAGGAAAACCCAGCCATGATGCAATCAATCAACTTCAACTCGGCATAAACTTGAATGACGGCATGACGAGACCCGCTGATGTTCGCTTGATACCTCCGCCTGAAGTCTGGGAAAGAAATCCACCTATTCGTTTCAGAGCTAACATCCCAACCTCGTGGTTAGAGATAGGTGTACGTGAAGGTCGTAATCGACTTATTCGAAGAATGACTGCCGCAGTGGGTTTTCCAACCTTACGGCTAATCCGCTGTAAAATTGGAGAATGGAGTTTAGAAGGACTCGCTCCAGGGCAATGGCGTGAGATCACGAATTCTTCAGCACAAAATAGTCAATTCGTCGAAAATGAGGAATTATTATAATCATAAGATCTCTTGTCCTAATCGTAATCGAGAATATTTTATGAAAGAGCATATTATTGTTGGAATGTCCGGTGGCGTAGATTCTTCTGTAACAGCCGCTTTATTGTGTGAGCAAGGCTATCAAGTCACAGGACTTTTCATGCGTAACTGGGACAGTGATGATAAAGATCCCCATTGCACCGCCACACAAGATTTAACAGATGCCAGAACCGTTTGTGATAAGCTCAACATCCCTTTAAAAACTGTCAATTTCGCTCAAGAATATTGGGAGAAAGTATTTCAACATTTCCTCGATGAATACGCGGCGGGCCGCACACCGAATCCCGATATTTTGTGTAATAAAGAAATTAAATTTCGAGCCTTTTTAAATCATGCCCTCAGCTTAGGTGCTGATGCTATAGCAACAGGCCATTACGCACGAATACAATTTGACAGTTTCTATCAACTCTTAAAAGGCAAAGATAACAACAAAGATCAAAGTTATTTTTTATATACACTAGGACAACATCAGTTAAAACATAGCCGTTTTCCACTCGGAGAATTAACTAAAACTCAGGTACGTGCGCTGGCACAACAATACGGATTTATCAATCATGCGAAGAAAGACAGTACAGGCATTTGTTTTATTGGTGAAAGGAAATTTCAAAAATTCCTCAGTGAATATCTATTAGCACAACCCGGAAATATCGAATCTGATGAAGGGAAAATCATCGGAAAGCACAGTGGTTTAATGTTTTATACCTTAGGACAACGACAAGGATTAGGTATTGGAGGTTTACATAATTTCTCTGAAGCTCCCTGGTACGTTGTAAAAAAAGATCTTAGTAGAAATGTCTTAATTGCTGCACAACAGCACGATCATCCTTTTTTAATGAACGATTCATTAATTTGTCAAGACGTACATTGGATTAAAGAAGAATGCCCTACACTGCCTTTAAAGTGCACAGCAAAAATCCGCTATCGTTCCACCGATCAAGCTTGTGTCGTTAATCGTTTGTCCAATGGAGATATGCATGTCTGCTTCGAACTACCTCAACGTGCAATTACCCCAGGACAGTCGATCGTCTTTTACGACAATGAGATATGTTTAGGCGGTGGCGTTATAACAGGCTAGAATGGCTAAAATCGGGGAGTTTGCATCATTTATCTAGATCTCTTACGAGGTAAATGCATAGCTACATGGTGTCTCAACTTCGAATCATAATACATCGTCAGCATCAATGAAAAAAACAACATATTGATTAATGCTGTTTCAATCACACTGAGGCCCACTCTGCCAAATGAAAAATGAGGAATATGAGCATAGCTAAACGGAGACATTAAAATACTGAGTACTAATGGAATAACAATAATTGTAAATGTTCTCCACCAGCTTTTCCAAACTAAAAACCAGCTGTAGCGAAACGAATCGACTAATGAATAATCATCAAGAATAATTAATGGTGATACAAAAACAAACATCACACCAATAAAAATGCCTGGTGCTATTGCAAAAATTAGCCCAAACCAGCTTGCGATAGCAATTGCGGGTAAAGCGATTATTAAACGCGGTAATTTATTGAGTACATATTTTGAGGATTCTTGAAAAGCCATGGTTGTTTGGGTACCAATCAAGAAAAGTTGATGAATAATATAGCCTAGTAGGAAAATAACCACCGGCAGCATCATCAACATTAATAAACCACATAAAATAAGAACAGAAGACGGATATTGTTCCCTAATGAGGTACCCCATAATGAAGCTGGGGATCCCGGCCATAAGAGACAAAAGCAGAGACCAGGCCCAAAGGTTTTTTAACCCCACCCAATATAGAGATAGACCACTCACAAGAATCTCGCCCAAGGACTGAGCTTTGGTTTTGAATGTAAACATCTCAACTCCTTCTAAGATGTAAAACGCAATACATGGAACTATAGCACTAGAAGTGCTAATATGCCCCTATCTATGCGTGATAATACACTAATTACTGTTACATTACCAAAGAATCCTGGTGACCATCAATCTTGGGGAGAAGTCTCTGGGTTAGGGGTCGCTTTATCGATTATTGCGGCTGCCCATCAAGCTCCCGGGCCTGTGTTAGCAATAACCCCTGATTCTCTGAGCGCTAAACGCCTCCACAACGAGATACACTTCGTAAACTCTTCAAAAGAGCCCATGCCTTTATACCTTCTGCCTGATTGGGAAATTCTGCCTTACGACCATTTTTCACCACACCAAGACATCATTTCTGAACGCTTACTCACGTTAAGCCAATTAGTAGACTATAAAAAAGCCATCGTAATTATTCCTATCAACACCTTAATGCATCGAATCGCACCACGTCAGCATTTGGAAGCCCACGTATTTTCTATCCAAAAAGGAATGCGTCTGGATAGCGAATCGTTTAGACAACGTCTCATTCGTGCTGGCTATAGAAGCACCCCACAAGTCTTAGAACATGGTGAATTTTCCCAGCGTGGTTCTATTATTGATCTCTATCCAATGGGAAGCCTCCTACCGTATCGTATAGATTTATTTGACGATGAAATTGAAAGTATTAGAACTTTCGATCCTGATACTCAATGCTCGCTTGAAATAGTCGAAGAAATATCATTACTCCCTGCTCAAGAGTACCCTCTCACTGAAGAGGCAATCATACATTTTAGACAATCTTGGCGAGACAATTTCTCTGGTAATCCGGCTAAATCACCTTTGTATGAGTCTATCAGTAATGGATTAACTGCACCGGGTATTGAATATTATCTCCCACTTTTTTTTGAACAATTAGAAACAGTCTTTGATTTTTTACCTAGAAATTCATTGGTAATTTCCATCGAAGATATCGCTGCTGGTGCAGAATACTTTCGAGAAGAAGTACAAACACGCTACGAACAACTGCGTTACGATACTGAAAGGCCTATTTTACCGCCTCAGGCCATCACATTAGCCATCGATGAATTATTTGGGAATATCAAGCAATTTCCTCATGTCAAAATTAGTAGTCAGCCTGTCGAATCCAAAACGGGCCGAAATAATTTACAACTACTAAAACCGAGGATTCAATCAGAGGATCAAAAAGATTTTTGGCAGCATTTACATTCATTATTTGACCAAGATAGTCGAGTGCTTTGGGTTGCAGAATCAGCGGGACGTCAGCAAGTTTTGTCAGATTTACTTCTTAAAATTAATATCAAGGCTGAACCCTGTGAAACGCTTGAAAATTTCCTTAGGGGCTCAACACACCACGGCATAACAATAGGTCCTATATTTCAAGGGGTTAAATTAAATAACAATGCTTTACTGATTCTAACAGAAGGTGAATTATTTGGTGAAAAAGTTATTCAAGAACGTCGCAGACAAGGCCGTGGACTTGATCCGAATACACTCATTCGAAATCTCACTGAGTTACACATTGGGGCTCCAATTGTTCATATTGATCATGGTGTAGGCCGATATATTGGACTTCAAAACATCACAACTGATGGAATCGAAGCTGAATATCTCACGATTGAATATGCCGAAAAACATAAATTGTATGTACCTGTTACATCACTACATCTAATCAGCCGATATACAGGTGCTGATGCCGATACTGCACCATTGCATCAACTTGGCTCGTCACGCTGGCAAAAAGCAAAACGAAAAGCGGCTGAAAAAGCCCGAGATACTGCGGCTGAATTACTGGATATTTATGCGAGACGCGAAAGCAAAACACGCGAAAATTATGGCACCTTACCTTCTGAATACGCTGATTTTGCAGAAAGTTTTCCGTTTGAAGAAACCCCTGATCAAGAACAAGCTATTCAAATGGTGATCAACGATTTAGCAAAAAATCGCCCTATGGATCGTCTAGTTTGTGGTGATGTTGGTTTCGGTAAAACAGAAGTGGCCATGCGCGCTGCTTTTATTGTTGCCTACCATCAAAAACAAGTGGCCGTTTTAGTTCCGACTACCCTCCTCGCTGAACAACATTTCAATAATTTTAGAGATAGGTTCGCAAAATTGCCTATTACTACAGAAATGATCTCACGATTTAGGAGCCCAAAAGAACAGCAAACCATTCTCTCTCAATGTGCAGAAGGTAAAATCGATATCATTATAGGTACGCATAAATTGCTGCAACCTGATATTAAGTTTAAAAACCTCGGATTATTGATTATCGACGAAGAACACCGATTTGGTGTCAGACAAAAAGAACGTATAAAATCATTACGAGCCAACGTCGATATATTAACGCTGACGGCAACTCCAATACCTCGCACCTTGAATTTAGCCATGTCGAGTATCAGAGATTTATCCATTATCGCAACGCCTCCTGCTCGTCGTCTCGCCATCAATACTTTTGTACATGAATACAACCCGGCACTAATTAAAGAAGCTATACTGCGTGAAATATTACGGGGTGGGCAAGTTTATTATTTACACAATGATGTAAAATCCATAAAAAAAGTAGCTGAAGAATTAGAATCTCTAGTTCCTGAAGCCAAAACAGCGGTTGCGCACGGACAAATGCGAGAACGAGAATTAGAAAAAGTCATGACAGATTTCTATCACCGTCGGTTCAGTGTTCTCGTTTGTACAACGATTATTGAATCAGGTATTGATATTCCAACAGCTAATACGATTATCATTAATCGTGCTGATAAATTTGGATTAGCGCAATTACACCAAATTAGAGGTCGTGTAGGTCGCTCTCATCATCAAGCCTATGCATATTTACTCACACCACCCGAGAATATTCTTACAGCCGATGCTCAAAAACGTTTAGAAGCCATCGCCAGCCTTTCTGATCTCGGCGCAGGATTTGCTTTAGCTACCAATGATTTAGAAATCCGAGGCGCAGGAGAAATATTAGGTGAGGAGCAAAGCGGACATATTCAAGAAGTGGGTTTTACCTTATACACCGAGCTTCTCGAAAATGCCGTAAAAGCACTTAAATCCGGTGAAACAATCGATCTCGATCGAGAAATTCATCATGGCCCAGAAATTGATCTGGGCATAAGTGCATTAATTCCTGAAACCTATATTCACGATATTAATTTAAGATTAACGCTCTATAAACGATTATCGAGCTGCAAAAACAAAGAAGAACTTGATGAATTGCAAGTGGAATTTATTGATCGATTCGGTTTACTCCCTGATCAAGTCCGACATCTATTCATTATTGCTGAAATTAAACTCCAAGCCATTGCACTTGGAATTACAAAAATACTGGTAAGGCAACAGCAAGGTCGTCTGGATCTCGATGCGAACCCTAAAATCAACGTCGACAACTTAATTAAATTAATTCAGTCTCAACCGACTCAATATCGATTCGAAGGAGCAACCTGCATTCGATTTAATACAAAAAATGCCGATGCCATTTCTAAGATTTCTTCAACTCAACAATTACTCGAAATTCTAAGGTAAAGATTGGTTAAATCACATATGCTCCGGTGAAACAGCATAAATTCCTGGGGCATTGCGGAGATATTCTTTGTAATCCATTCCATATCCGAAAACGTAATAATCCCCCACATCAACACCTTTAAAGTCAGCACTTGGTAAACCACCAGGTAGACGTGCTTCAGATTTATCCACTAAAACGGCAGTATAAACTTCACCCGCTCCTTTTTTCTGACAATAACTCATCACTTCCGCAAGGGTCAGACCGCTATCAAGAATATCGTCAACGATGACGACTGTACGACCTTCTAAACTATTCGTTGGTTCTGCTTTCCACACTAACTCACCACCTGATGTGGCACCTCGATATCTCGTAGCATGGACATAATCTACTTCGAGTGGAAAATCTAATCGTGGAAGTAAATTACCTAGAGGAACAATTCCACCAATAACAACACACAGAAAAACAGGATTTTTGTCCGCTAATTTTTCACTGATTTGATTCGCCATATTATCGAGCGCTGATTCTATTTCTTCTCGGGTGAAAAGACATTTTGATTTTGAAAAAACCGCTTTAATATCTTCAGGCAACTTCATCATTAAATCCTCGTATTAATTATTAAACAGTTCCAATTTAGCTGTCTTTCTAGCTAAAAGATTTTTTAAACGCTGTTGTGAAAGTGGATTAATTTGATCGCCTAAATGTTCCAGCACTTCTTTAGCACCCTGACGATCATTACAAACCAATACCATATCACATCCTGCATTTAACGCTAATTCGGCGCGTTGGCTCATAGAGCCACTATTTTTCAATGCACCCATATCAAGTGCATCGCTAAAAACAACCCCCTTAAATCCACATTGATCTCGCAACACATGATTAAGCCAAAAAGGATCAAAACCCGCGGGTATATCACTAATTTGTTGATACACCACATGAGCTACCATGACAGCATCCAACTGAGCTGACAATGCTTTAAAAGGTACTAAATCAGTAGCAAATATCGTATCTAAATCGCGTGTGTCTACAGGTAAATCAAAATGTGAATCGGCGACAACGGCACCATGACCAGGGAAGTGTTTTCCTGTGGCTGGCATTCCTGCTTCATGCATCGCAGTAATATAGGCACTAGCCAATGCTACGATAGCGTTCGTATCGGAGTGAAAACTTCTATCGCCAATGACAGAGCTCACACCAATATTACGATCTAGTACGGGGGTGAAACTTAAATCTATTCCGACCTCGATGAGTTCATTTGCCATCGTATGTGCATGTTCTTTCGCTAATGAAAATGCCTTATTGGGATCGTCATTGTAAACTGCTCCTAAATCTCCCAGAGGAGTCAATCGCGTAAATTCCTCAATAAATCGTTGCACACGACCACCTTCTTGATCGACGGCAACAATGATATTTGGATTAATCGATTTAATGCTCGCGATTAATTCTCGCAGTTGATTTTTATTGGAATAATTTCGACGAAACAGTATCAAGCCACCCACTTGAGGATGTTGTAATAGCATTTTATCGTCCGGCGAAAGGGTTAATCCTTCCACATCTAACATCACTTGACCTATACTAGAATTTTTCACGATTAATATATCCTGCGGCTAAAATTTGAAGGCAACACAGTGAATCATTGCCCGAAACTTTCCTTACTTTTTTGAAGAAACTCCTCTTCTTCAGGGGTCGAGTCACGACCTATGATGACATTACGATGCGGGAAGCGTCCAAATTTTTCAATAATTTCGAAATGACGTAATGCATATTCAAAAAAATTATCATAAATTGAACGTGCTTCGGGAAAAGATAAATCAACCAACATTTTAAAAGCCCGAACTGAAGTGGCTTGCATTTCTCTATTTTCAGAATGCATTAAAGGCATATAGAAAAAAGCTCTCTCAATCAAGCTTAATTCATGATCATATTGACGCTCGATGCCTCGAATACAGACATCCAAGGCTTTTTGATCTTGTGTAAAAGCCATCGCTGTTTTTCTGAATATACTGCGGGAAAATTGATCGAAAATAATGATTAGCGCCAAACTACCTCGGGGTTCTGATTCCCATGCATTATAGTTACCACATATTGCATCATTACTCACCGTTTTGAATTGTTCAATGATTTGTTGATCTCCTTCGGGGGTTGCACCAAACCAAATTCGTGTTCGCTCTTGGGTTGGTAATACGGTGCTTTCGATATGACCGAACCAAAAATGCAAGACTTTATCAATTAATTCATGTTGTTCCATAACAATCTCTCAAAAAAATTTATCCGCTTGGCAGCGGTTCGAGGTGAAGCATCAACCGCTATTCAATGACTACTTAATTAAAACCTTTGTACCAACAATAACGCGATCGAACAAATCAATGATATCCGCGCTATGCATACGCACGCATCCATGAGAGGAAGGTTTGCCTAATTCTATCTCATCTGGACAGCCATGAATATAGATGTATCTGCGCAACGTATCAACAGTGCCCCCCAAGTTTTTACCCTCTTCCAGCCCCGTTAGCCACAGAATTCGTGTGAGAATCCAATCTCTACCGGGATGCGATTCGGCTAGCTCTTTGGAATAAATCTCACCCGTTGGCTTACGCCCGATATAGACTGATCCTATGGGACCGTTCTCGCCTATCCTTTCATGTATCGCATGCCACCCTCGTGGGGTACACTCACTTCCCTCTATTTCACCTAGCCCATTGAGCGCTGTTGCAATGCTATAGTTTTGTTCAATTTGTTCTCCAATCATGCATTTCAGCTGCTGAGTTTGGACGTCTATGATTAACACTCGTTCAACCAACAGAAACTCCTATTTAAGTTAAAAAATGGACTCGAAACATTCTATACGATAATGAGAATGATCACCATTCTTATCTAACGTATTGACATACAATACTATTTTGTATGCAATTTGCTTGCTCATACCAATTTACCTGGTTACAATATTTCGACTATTGCTTATTAAGGTAATCGATGATTAATCGTTTCAGCCATTTACGATGGGAAATTGCGGCAGCGTTAGTGCTCAAAATCGCTATACTATGGCTGCTTTGGAAAGTCTGTTTTTCTCATCCATTAAGTCATTCAATAAACACTCATACGACTACCCAACATTTACTCAATAACCTTACAGGTGAATATAATGGTTCTTGATATTGTCATGTTATCACGTTTGCAATTTGCGATTACCGCAATGTATCACTTTATTTTTGTCCCTCTCACATTAGGATTATCCGTTCTATTAGGAATTATGGAAACTGTTTATGTGATGACAAATCGCGAAATCTGGCGAGATATGACCAAATTCTGGGGCATGCTTTTTGGAATTAATTTTGCAATGGGTGTCGCGACAGGCGTCACTATGGAATTTCAATTTGGCACAAACTGGGCTTATTATTCGCATTATGTAGGCGATATATTTGGATCTCTGCTCGCCATTGAAGGTCTTATGGCTTTCTTTTTGGAAGCAACATTTATTGGCCTTTTCTTTTTTGGTTGGAAACGATTATCAAAAGTTCAACATCTTATTGTGACTTGGTTGGTTGCTTTAGGATCCAGTTTATCTGCATTATGGATATTAATTGCCAACGCGTGGATGCAACATCCGGTGGGTTCAAAATTTAATTTTGAAACCATGCGTATGGAAATTACTCATTTCTCAGAGGTATTTTTTAATCCCGTCGCTCAAGCAAAATTTGTTCACACGATCAGTGCGGGGTACGTTACAGGCGCTATGTTTGTCATGTCAATTAGTGCTTATTATTTACTTCGAAAACGCAATACAGAATTTGCAAAACGTTCCATGACCGTTGCTGCATCTTTTGGATTAGCAACGGCGCTTTCAGTTGTGGTGCTCGGCGATGAAAGTGGATACACTGCAACAGCCCATCAACATATGAAAGTGGCTGCCATTGAAGCCATGTGGCATACCGAACCTGCCCCTGCTCCTTTCACGTTGTTTGGAATTCCTGACATTGAAGCTCAAAAAACACATCACAAAATTGAAGTTCCCTTTATGTTAGGTCTTATCGCAACGCGATCCATCGACGAACAACTTCCAGGAATTGTTGATCTCGTCGAAGCAGCAAAGCCTAGAATTTCAAATGGTATCAAAGCTTATTCAGCTTTAGATATTCTCCAAAAAGATCCCACAAATTCTGATGCCAAGAAAACACTTGAACAAAATTCAGACGATTTAGGCTACGGATTATTATTGAAAAATTTCATCGATGATCCAGCTAAAGCCACATCAGACGATATTAATAAAGCGGCATGGTCTACAGTTCCAAACGTTTTACCATTATTTTTCTCCTTCCGTTTAATGGTTGTGTTGGGATTATTTTTTATCGTTTTCTTTGCCTACGGTTTTTACTTAACCACTCGCCGCCGAATTACTTCTGTACGTTGGTACCACCGATTGGCATTATATTCTCTTCCTCTACCATGGATTGCTAGTGAATTAGGCTGGTTTATTGCTGAAAATGGTCGTCAGCCATGGGTAATTGAAGGTGTGCTTCCAACATTCTTGGGCACTTCTTCGCTGACCAGTACTCAATTATGGACTTCCTTATCTGGATTTATCATTTTTTATTCCTTGCTCGCCATCATAGAATTTTACTTGATGGTCAAATACATCAAACTAGGCCCTGAAGGTATGAATTATGCCAGCACAATAAATCAGGCCCCGACATCAAAAGGATCAGATTATGCTTGATTACGCACTATTACGAGTCATTTGGTGGGTTCTTTTAGGACTGCTGTTAATTGGATTTTCTATATTGGATGGCTACGATTTAGGATCTTCTATTTTAATTCCTTTTGTAGGAAAAACGGATGACGAACGACGCGTCGTTATCAATAGCTTTGCGCCTAATTGGGAAGGCAATCAAGTCTGGTTTATTCTCGGTGGCGGTGCCATTTTTGCTGCGTGGCCTACTTTATACGCTGTTTCTTTTTCTGGTTTTTATCTGGCGATGTTTGCCGTCCTGTGTACCTTTATCATTCGTCCCGTTGCGATGAAATACCGTTCAAAATTACCTCAAAAAAAATGGCGATATACCTGGGACGGATTATTATCAGGCGCCGCATTTGTAGGTTCGTTAATTTTTGGAGTCGCCATTGGTAATGTTTTACAAGGTGTCCCATTTTATTTTACGCCTGATCTTCGCGTATTTTACACCGGTACATTTTGGCAACTACTCAATCCATTCGCTCTTTTATGTGGATTACTCAGTGTTAGCATGATTACAATGCAAGGTGGTTATTATTTATCCACTAAGACTGAATCTCCTATCAGAGAAAGATCTTTGTTTTACGCTCGCCTCATGTCATTAATTGTGATTTTATTATTTGCAGCGGGCGGTTACTGGATTTCACATCTAGAGGGTTATTCGATAATCACAAGCATGGGCACTGAAGGACCTTCAAATCCCTTACATAAAACTGTGGAGCTACAACTCGGCGCGTGGTTAAAAAATTATGCCTCACATCCATGGACTCTGATCGCACCCATTCTAGGTTTCACTGGTGCATTGCTTGCCATGCTATTTTCAAAAATTTGGCGATCTAAATTGTCGCTGATTTTCAGTAGTGTCAGTATTTTTGGCATTATTTCTACTGTTGGCGTGAGCATGTTTCCTATTATTTTACCTTCTTCTAGCACGCCCTCAGCGAGTTTAGCCGTTTGGGATGCATCGTCCAGTCAATTAACCCTAGGAATAATGCTAGGTGCAACCCTAGTATTTCTGCCCATTATTTTACTTTATACGACCTGGGTTATTCGAGTAATGCGTGGCCCTGTCACCGTACAGGAAATTAAAGCTGACGAAAAAAATCTGTATTAACAACACGAGGAAATTATTTATGTGGTATTTTAGTTGGATTTTAGGATTAGGATTTGCCTGTAGTTTTTCTATTTTCAATGCTATGTGGCTTGAATTACATTTGGATGAAAAAAAATCATAGGGAGGAAGAGGAAGGGGTCAGATCTAATATTTATACTAGCTTATTCAGAGGTGAGATACTATTAAAAGGCATAAAAGCTAGTATAAATATTAGATCTGACCCCTTCCATTAGATCTGACCCCTTCCCCCCCTTCCCCTTACCGCCTTTAAAAGGATTTATTATGACCATTCAAACCTTGAATTACCAAGATGGTGATACCACACTCGAAGCCTTAATTGCTTTCCCTGAAACTTCCGAACCTGCACCACTCGTCTTAATTGCACCTGCTTGGGCAGGACGCGACCAATTTGCGTGTCAAAAAGCAGAAGCTATTGCCAAATTAGGCTACATAGGATTTGCATTAGACATGTATGGTAATGCAAAAGTGGGAAAATCAAATGCAGAAAATTCAGAACTGATGTCACCTTTTATGCACGATCGCAAATTATTGCGTCAACGTATCACCGCTGCATTGAATACAGCAAAAAATTTACAACAAGCCGACACAAAAAAAATTGCTGCCATGGGATTTTGTTTTGGTGGATTATGCGCACTTGATCTTGCTCGCAGCGGGGCGGATATTTTAGGCGTCGTCAGTTTTCATGGGCTTTTATCAGCACCACAAAATTTACCCAATGAAAAAATTCGCGCAAAAATATTGGCCCTGCACGGCTTCGACGACCCCATGGGCCCTCCTCAACAAGTCCTTGCCTTCGCAAACGAGATGACCAATTCAAAAGTCGACTGGCAAATCCATGCCTACGGCAACACCCAACACGCCTTCACCAATCCCCAAGCCCACGACGAAAAACTCGGCCTCATATACGATAAACTCGCGGACAGTCGCTCCTGGCAAGCTATGAAAAACTTTTTTGTAGAAATCTTTTAGCATTGCAGATGGGGTAACATTTTTTAGATACATATCAAATAAATGATACGAATCACTATTCGGTTTTGTAAAGTTACATAGTAAATATATAGGGGATTCAAACGCACTTTTTTTCAAAATCATGGGCTTTTTCTTCAATCATCGTCGCTGTGCCGAATATCTCACCGCTGAACCCCTTCATAGCTAGAACTTCTGACTCTCTTTATTAATTTTATTGTTATGAAATACAGCCTCATTTTATCAACTCACTTTTGCGCAGACGGAAAGAACTCATGGCCTTATTTTCACCAATTCAAAGTTTGATCATAATGATACTCAGTCTCATGATAGCTTTCGAATTCATTCTCAACCTGATAGGCTTCCGGTGGCGCCCTTGCACGCTGCATCTTTTGCGCTTCAACGTCTTCTCCTAGGTGAGTTAATATTTTTGTGATGCTGTTCGCGTCTTTGAATCGCATTTATTAGAGATTCGATTGGTAAAAACCTGGCCTATAAGGGCTGTCGTCTGCGAAAAAAGTCACGAGAGAAAATGATGTTCTATATCATGAGATTGAGCTAAAAAATTGACGTTAGAAAGTTTTCGAAATGAAAGAATTTCGTGACGAATTGTTTTGTTGCCCCTGACGCTTGAAGAAAAATCTTCCAATTTTTTAAAAAAGTGCCTTTGAAATTCTTATAAATTCAGAATATTTATCGTATTGACTCAACTTAAAATTTTTACAATGACATACTTCTATCATATGTTTCAGTCATTGCTAGCAGTTCTTAGTTAAAGCGACTTGGTTAAAATTGATACGTTAGCCTTACCACTTTACAGCCATCTCGTCTGCAATAACCTTAGTAAATTCAATAATATCATTGTTAACAGATGCTTTTTCAAGAGACTCCATATATTGTCTTCTCGATTCTACTCTAACGATTGTCCACGGATAACCCGCAGTTACCCATAAAACATTCATGATGAAACGTCCAATCCGACCGTTACCATCCATATATGGATGTATAAACACGAAAATAAAATGCCCTAAAATTGCACGTACAACTGGATTGTCTTCGTTGGCCAAACATTGAAAAAACGCTTCCATACAATCCAATACCGCTTCCTTTGGAGGTGGAGTATGCAAAGAATTGCGGATAAAGACTCTGTCGTTACGGTAGCCAGCCAATTGCTTTCGCTCGATCAATCCTGCTTCTATCGATGGTGAAAATAACTCTTGATACCAAATTGTCAGATCATGCTTAATAGTCTTGGCAACGTCGTCTCCCGCGAAAATTTTTCGGATACTATTTTTTACAGCGTTAAAGGCATTGTAATAACCTTTAGCAGCCATCGCATTGCGCTGATCTCTGTCAAAGTCACTATTATTTGGATTCCAATTCCCATCTCTAATTTTTACAATGAGTTCTTTCGATACTCGATAACCTTCTATGGAAAGCGAGTGATACGCATCGTTCACGTAGATCTCATTGATCTTATCTATGAGATCATCAATTTTGTATTTAGTTTGGGCTTTCTGTGGAAATGTTTTGATAATGTTTCCGCGTAGTGCACTCCACATACTTATTATTCGCGCCTTGTATGGTGAAGTCATATATTCTTTTACTGAAAAAGTCGTTCGGGTAGACAAAAATGGGTTAGTCATTTTTACATCATAGCCAGCAGCGTTCATCGCGCCAATTATTTGCTCCCCAAAGTTTTCACGACCAATGTGGTGATACGCGCCTGCCAATCTTCCTGCAGCCATTACCGTGCCTGAGTCCAATAATATTGTATTAAGCTGACTTGGGTCTCGAATCAAACTCAATGCAATTTCAGCACTGATTGGATCCTTTTCAAAAAATGTATTTGATACACGGCAGAGCGCCAAAGTGATAGGCATTACCCTTATATTATCTTTGGTTTCAACTTCCTGCGGAAATTTTTTTCTATCTTTATAAATAAGGATGCTGACTTCGAATGGTAATGAGATTGTCTGATTTGATCCATGTTTAGCCATAACAATGAGCTGCTTTGGTATAACAGTACTGCCGATGTGTACATCAAGAGACGATTCAGCAGACAGACAATAATCATCATCTAATCGGAATTTCAGGTATTGAGCAATGAAGTGCCAATAACTTGCATACCAAGCAGTGCTTTCACCTTCTTTTGCTTGAGGTGAACAAAGTAAATACCACCCCGAGGCGACTGGCATTAACCAGCCACCCTTTTGGAGTCGTTCACGATCCACTCTGGATATTGCATCCGTGCGTACAATACCGTCTTTGCTCGCTTCTTCAGCGCGGGTTAGCGATTCGGCTAATAGTTGGTGAAATGGTTTTGCCATTCAAATAGGCTCCTACTCAGCCTTAAGGCTTTTACTCTAAAATACTGCTGCTATTTTACTCTAAAATTAAGCTATCGTCAAACTCTAAAGTAATGTTTCTTTCAATATATCTTCTGTGAATTCAAGTGTGCAGAATCGCCAATCGTTTTGCATCTCGTAAAGGAGGACTGCCAAACATACATGTATATTCACGGTTAAATTGTGAGGTGCTCTTATATCCTACTGTAAAAGCTGAAGTCTCGGCAGTTTTGGCTTCATCGATCATTAAGCGTCTTGCTTCTAGTAAACGCAGACGTTTTTGATATTGAATGGGCTCATTGCAGTAATTTTTTTAAAGTGCTTAAAAAAAGCAGAGCGACTCATGTTGGCTTCTTCTGCTAAAGCTTCTATATTGATATCATGATTCAATAACTGAAAATCCACCGTTACCTTTCCAGCTCTTTATATTTTCACTCTGCTCTTCCTTCAGTATTGCTCGGCGCTTAAATACACTTAATACCCGTTTGCGTACTCGAGCCTCGACTTTATCTGAATCTTCTTTGCCTATGTTATTAACATCCGCAAACTGCAAGGTGCCTTTCTCATCAGAATAAAATACACCATCAAGAACAACACAATGAAAATGGACATGCAAATTTAATCGAGAACCAAAGCGCTGGATAAAACTCACCGCACCTAATTTAGCATCATCCGTAATTCCATCAAAG
>JAKORL010000144.1 GCA_029777855.1 Pseudomonadota bacterium | reverse complement strand
TTGTAGTTATGCTTCCTGCTGATTTGCAAGATCCACCAGAACTCATTTATGAATTTGTAAAGCTGTGGGAGCAGGGTTATGAAGTGGTTTATGGTGTTAGAGCTAATCGTCAAGAATCTAAGGTCATGCATTTAATCAGAAAAGTATATTATCGAGTGCTCTCTCAATGTGCTGATATTACTATTCCACTCGATGCTGGGGAGTTTCAGTTGATCGATAAAAAGGTAGTTAATGCATTAAAGCAGCATGATGATTATTATCCCTATATTCGAGGCATGATTGCCAATTGTGGCTTTAAATCAGTAGGAATCAACTACGAATGGAAAATAAGAAAAAAAGGTTTTTCAAAAAATCGGTTTTATCACCTAATTGATCAGGGACTTAATGGTTTAATTTCATTCACTAATTTCCCAATGCGATTATGTATGTTCAGTGGACTGATCATAGCTTTGATGAGTTTTTTATTTGCCACTTTTTCTTTTATTTATAACATTATTAATTTTGGCTCGGTCACAGTGCCAGGTATTCCGACTTTAATTGTGGCCTTATTTTTCTTTGGTGGTGTGCAGCTTTTGTTTTTAGGAGTGATTGGAGAATATGTTGCTGCAATTCATTCTCAAGTCCGTAAGCGTCCGTTAGTGGTGACGCGCAGTGAAATTAATTTGCGGGATAATCTAGGTGAGGGCAGTGCGAGCAGTGAAAGCGCGGGAAAGCGTGCTGCCGTCGAGGTACTCTAGTTCGCCACCCATAGGAATTCCGTGGGCTAATCGCGTGCAGGATATTGATTTTTCTCGAATGATATTGGCAAGATAATGCGCTGTGGCTTCACCTTCGACAGTAGGGTTTGTTGCAATTATTACTTCGGTAAATTGCCCATTATCAAGTCTCTCATTGAGTTGATGGATGCCTATTTGTTGTGGTCCAATTCCATCGATAGGTGAGAGTCTTCCCATAAGTACAAAATAATATCCGCGAAACGTTGCTGTTTGTTCGATGGCTATCACATCAGTAGGTGACTCAACAATGCACAATTGATGAGAATGGCGTGCAGGATTTGAACATAATGTGCACAATTCAGACTCGCAAAAAGTTCGACATGCTTTGCAATGCCCCACATTTTCTATGGCAGATTGTAAAGATTTTGCAAGAGCAAGTCCTTGAGGACGTTGGCGTTCTAAAATTTGGAACGCCATCCGTTGTGCTGTTTTCAAGCCAATGCCCGGTAAACACCGGAGTGCTTGAATTAATTCATTGATCAGAGGACTGAACATGAACAGTAGTCCTATATTTAATGAATTTTATTTTTGGTCGCGTGGCAAACCAAGTTCTTTAGAGAGGCTCATCATCTTTTGTTGAGAAGATGATTCGACTGATTTAGTTCCTGCATTAAATGCAGCAGCGATCAGGTCACCTAGTTTAGTGGCTCCTAAGTTGTAGGCTTCTTGAGTGATCATCACGCCATCGATTTCGGGAACGTAGTGTCTGCCATTTTGAACGATTCTTACCATCCCAGCACCAGAAACGCCTTCATATCGTGCAGTTTCCAGTTCTTCCTGGACGCGCTTAAAACTGTCTTGCATTTGTTGAGCAACTTTGACCAAGTCGTTCATATCATTTGGGTTAGCCATATCAATCACCTCTAAGGTTTAACATGAAAATATTCAGTTGTGGATTATGACTCTTCGCAGGATGCCGGGTCAAGGGCAATGATTCACCAATCATAGAACCTTTGGAGCAATGACAATTAGCAGGATCATCAATACTAAAGTCGGATCTATATTGGGCTTGAGGTCAGAGACCTTTTCAATCGTTCGGTTCTACGGAATCTGGCAAGATTGTAGCTCCGAAGGTGCTCAAAATGGCTTGGACGTTTTTATCTTGATGAATCGCAGATTCTGCGTGCTGCTGTCGGGTTTCTTGGATCGCGGCTTGTTTTTGTGCTGGGGTAGTCTGCTCGGAAGTGCCGACTTTAAATTCTACTCGAAGTTTTTTATCCAATACATGCGCTATGGCCTCTTGAAAACGGGCGATTAATTTATCATTGATGAGAGGCGCTTGCCCAGTGCTCACTTGAAGTGTGATGAGGTGGTCGGTGAGTGAGAGTAGACTGCAATGTTGTGCGACGGCTAGAGCAACGCCGGTTAGTTTTAAATGAGGTAAGATAGTATCCCAACTTTCAGTACTGACAGTGGGCATATTTTTGTGAGTGCTTTCTGAATGATGCGTTGTTGGTGTTTTTGGTTGTGGTGTAGTTGGTTTTTCAATGGATGATATTTTATGGGGTTGAGCGTGTGAACTTGCTGGAATTGATTTTGATTGCAGAGCTTCAGTAGTAGCACTTTTAGTGTTTGCATGAATAGTAGGGGATGTTTTTTCTGGATAAAATGAGAGCATTCGCAGCAACGTCATTTCAAATCCACTGCGCGGAGTAGAGGCTAAGGATAAATCTCGCCGACCAAGAATTGCAATTTGATAATACAATTGCAGTTGTTCAGCAGTGAGTTTTTTCGCTAATTCACGGGGTGTTTCATTGTCAGAGAACAAGTTCGAAGTCAAATTGGGTAAGGCATGGAGTAGCGCCATTTGGTGTAATAGTCCCAATAATTCTTCCATGACGTGAGTAAAGTCAACGCCGTGTTCAGATAAAGCCTGAGTTTGTTCGTAGAGTGCTTGAGCATCGTTATTGATGAGTGCTTCGATGATATCGTACAAATGTGAGGGGGCGAGTGTGCCCAGCATCGCACGCACTGTATCAAGGCTCACTTGATTTTCGCCGTGTGCAATCGCTTGATCGAGTAAACTCAATGCATCACGCATACTACCATCAGCTGCGCGTGCGAGTTGTTGTAGAGCAGGTGTTTCAAAAACTATTTTTTCTTGTTCCAATATGTATATAAGTTGAGCTACGATTTGTTCTATTGTGAGATTTTTTAAATGAAATTGTAGGCACCGAGAGAGTACCGTCATTGGTATTTTTTGTGGATCGGTAGTAGCCAATAAAAATTTTACATGCGGTGGTGGTTCTTCTAGTGTTTTTAATACAGCATTAAAACTGTGTCCAGATAACATGTGAACTTCATCGATGAGATAAACTTTGAATCGACCTTTTGTTGGGGCATATTGCACATTATCCAATAATTCTCGCGTATCTTCGACTTTTGTTCGTGAAGCAGCATCCACTTCGATAAGATCTATAAATCGACCCGCATTGATTTCTGTGCATGCGCTGCACTTTTCACAAGGTTCATGTGTTATACCGGATTCGCAGTTTAAACATTTTGCAATAATTCTTGCGACGGTGGTTTTGCCTACACCACGAGTACCGGTGAATAAATAAGCGTGATGGAGTCTATTTTGTTTGAGTGCATTACTCAGAGCTTGCACTACATGCTGTTGACCCACCATATCAGCAAAACTCTTAGGTCGCCATTTTCTTGCGAGTACTTGGTAACCCATGGGGTCTCCTGGAAATGGAGGCAACCTCACTAGCCACACCCCGGCGCCCAATGCGACTATTACCGTTGCTCCCTTCCGGGCCTGGCGGGGTTCACAGGACATTGTCGCGAGGGGACCAGCGAGGTCACCATTACTCAGATATTCTATCCTGACTACTGCTAGAACAATCGTCCCCGCATATAGGGGGGTGTTTTGCAGAGTCTAGGTTTATGAGCTTACCTTGGTAGGCTACTGTGGTCAAGAAAGTTAGCCAAGAGGAAGTGGGTTGAGAATCTTTGATTGTTTACGCAATATCCGGGTGTTAGTATCAGAATAGGGATTATGTCGATTTTGCAGGAGGCAATATGAAGTTGTATCGAACATACAGTGGGTCACCATCACAACTTGGAATGACTAAGGATAATCAGGGGGCAGATCGAGACTTAAGAGTCGATTATCTTTTTTCAGATGAAATACTTAGAACTGTATCAGGACTTTTGAAGATTATTGAATCCTCTTTAAAACTCACAGATAAATACGCCCTTGACTCCGCTAGCACAATCAAAATGGATCTCTGTGAACTTTTGCAGTCGTTATTGAATACGCGCCCCAAAAATGTACATTTGGGAGAATGGGAAGATGTTTTCTCAAATAGGTGGCAAAAAGATCAATCTTCCGAATCTAGTTCACAATCTGAAAATCAAAATGTGGTAGGTGAGAGCTTCTATTCTTTTCATCCTGAAATTAATGATTTCACCAATCGAGAGGCTGGCGAAAATTATCGGCGACGGTTTAATGATATGAATGCCTTCATTATCGTTGCTGTTAAAGAATTTAAACCGGATCTCGATAATATTATCAAAGAAGTACTGAGTTCAGCACTCTTTCTTCAGACTGTTATCGAAACTCTGATTGATAATTTATTAACCGTTATTTTGGAACCCGCAGAACGTCGCAAAGTCACTGATGTTGTACTACCTCAATTAAGTGTCCTTGATACCTGGTGGGAAAATTCTAGATTTTCGCATCTAAAAGATCAAATATATCACCGTGCTATATCTTCACATCCGGAATTTATACAAGATGTAATCAATAAGGGGCTATTGTCAAAATTATATTCGAACTTTCTCTTATTATTACAACAATCAAAGCGTAGATTAGCTGCTGTTGTGCAGCTTCATCCTCATAGCTCTTGCCACGATATCCACGCATATCATCATAATGCTGTATGTTTATATTTTGATCTTCAACATAATTTCATGCAGATGAAAAGCCTTATTATTGGATCTGACGAAAGAAATGTTCAAATTCCTAAATATGGATTTAATTATGTCTGTGAAAATGTTATGTTGCGTTTTCAGAGTAAAAGTCCTCAGCAAGTTGTCAGGAAGCGTAATTACCCTATCCAAACAAGAAATCGTGCAAAATCTGTAGATTTACACCCTGTCGTTTTGGATACTGAGGAAATGAGGTTTTCGACGAAAAACACCTGATCGGACTGGTTCATTCCATACTCGGCGAACATCCCCGGGAATCTCAGGAAGGCGTGATCGCCCCCTATCGCGATGCCACCCAGCATTTCCTGGACACAAAAAAGGGCCAGGGACATGTTTTCGTCGA
>JAKORL010000143.1 GCA_029777855.1 Pseudomonadota bacterium | reverse complement strand
AAATTCCTCTTGACTTGGATCTTTATGCTTGTCCTTTAGTTTCATCGTCGATTCTTCAATTGTCTCCAGCTCACTTAAGGTGGTGAAGATAGCTCTTGAGAGCGAAAAGTTATCTTCAAGCAACTGATTAATTTTTTGGTTTCTATTAACATCTGAATAATGTAATAAGGTTTTTTCATAGGACTCACCTTCATCATCACCGCACGAAAATGGCTTCGATAGTACGGCAAGTTCGTCATTAATAGCTTTAAATTGACTCTCAAACCGGACTGTCAATTCATCACAATACCGCTGAGTTGAATCAAACTTAAATTGAATCATTTGATTTATTCTTTCACGAGTGGTCGTTAGAAATTTTGAAATAGCAGTAAAATATTGCTCATTATTTTCAGGAAACATTGACTGTTGTATTTTTATTCTTAAATCCTTGGCCATTGCTTCAAGCTCAGCTTGTTTTTTATACAGCATATCTGGCTTGTTATACAATGTCCAATTATTAAGAAAATCCTCTTCACGATTGAAGGCTTCCATTAAATCGACATGCTCTTTTAATGCAATTTGAATATTGATGAATTCCTGAATGATCGGGATGCTGTCTTCTAATTTAGCTTTTTCTGTTGAGACTTCCAAAATCAGATCATGCAACGACTTCTCGCTGCCTTTTAAATCAATTGTTGTTATTTGATTTTTTATTTCACCGAGTCTAGGCAGAACCTGACAAATATCAACACCTTGCTTGATCAGCTTCTCTACTTGTTCAATCTTTGCAAAAATCACACTTAACAAAAATGACCTTGTTTTCGTAGTTTCCTCATCAGATGGATTGAACGTAAAAAAACTATCTTGTCGCGAACGAAAATCGTTAATTTCATTTCTAGCGCCATCAGCCATACTCACGATTTCTAAACATTTTTCAAAGCCACATGGCTGTGCATCTGTTTCAGATTTAAAACAAGGAAGATCGTCTATCTCTTTAAAAGGAATAAAACCAGCCCTATATTGTAAGCACCTCTTGACAAACCCCAATTTACTCAATAAATCTTTATAATCATCTGGAAACTTTTTCTGGTCTGTAATTTGCTTAAATGAAGCATCAAGGTACACCACGCACTCTTCAATCCATTGAATACCTGCTGGTTTATTATTCTCAAATTCACAAACCAGATTTTCAGGAAATTCTTTATGTTTTGACACCATCTCAGCCACTTCTCGAAGAAAAGCATTATACTTTTGGGCATCTGCATGTTGAGCCTTAAGCTCATCTAATCGATGAGACTCCTGGGTTATTTTTTCTTGCCTTTCAATGATCAGCCTTTTCATCTGCTCAGGATTGGCTTTCTTCATCTCTTCTAAAAATTTTGCTTCAGCATGAGCTTTTACAATCACTTTTTTCTTTTCATTGATTTTAGAGACTCTCTCATCAATTTCAGCTTTTAGTCTTTGAGTCTCAGCAATACAATTGGCAGCCTTTTCGGTCAAGCATTTCTGTAATTCCTCACTTTTATCAAATTGCTTAAATTCTGGTTCTACTTCCGAAACATTCTTGACACAGCTGAATAGATCGCTTATAGATTTCTGTAAACCTAATACCATTTGTTGTTCTTGAGTTACCGCTTCTAAATCACTCTCTAAACTAGTAAAATCATTTGATAGAACTGGACATTCAAACTTAATTTGCTGATTCACTTCTGCCAATCTCGTTGATAACTCATCGTATGCTGAAGAATATTTCTCTAAAAATTTTTCTAATTCTGCTATCTTCTTTTGCACAAACCTAGCAACAGCAGAATTCAATGTTTTTGTAAATTGTGAAATTAAGCGTTCATAACTATCGTATTTATCCTGATTATCTCTTAGTTTTTTTTCGATTTCATTCAGGCCGCAATCAACAAGCGGGATGATATAAAGAGTGTTAAGCCCCTCAATTCTTTTTAATAATTGCGAAGGTATAAGTTCGTTTTCTTTCTTAGTTTCTTTAGTCACTGCATGATAAACGTTATTAATTAATTGAGCCGGTAAATCTCTGGTCGCCTTTAGCTCGTCAAAAGCCTTTTTAAAACCATTCAAATCAGAGAGCATACGGTGAGCTTCTAAAACCTGATCAAGACCTTCTAATTTTTTAACATTTGTTAAACAGATATTATCAACTTGCACATCAGGCAATGAACATTGAATTTGACGAGTACATTCTTTCAGTAATCCCTGCATTAACTCATTCTTGTCGAGCATTATTTTCACGTTTTGGTTGAATACCGTTTTCTGGTAATATAAAACCATCACACCTAGAAAACCTACTAATGCTTTATCAAAATGCTCTTTATAATGTGGATCTATTTCAAACTCTTTATCATCGATATAATACAAATCTTCGTCTTTTATTACTTCACTAGAGGCCTCAACTTGTGCATTTTCGCCTTGATTTACTTCCACCGCTTTAGGTTCGAAACTAAAAAATTTATAGGAAACCTGACTATCTTTTTTTGGAGCATGCACAAATTTAAAGCTTTTCCCTATTAACTTTCGAAGCCCTGGCCCAATGATGTAGCCACTATGCAAATCAAGATTAAGAGATTTTGGATCATAAAACGGTATCAACTGAGATAATTCTCGAGGAAGAGTATTATAATGCATCAAAACTATTTCAATTAACTCGTAGAACATCACGTAAGGACTTAAATCGAGCTTATCAATATCAGTACTTAGACCACTGTCTTTATCAATTTCGTCAGTATTTTTTTTTACCCAAGATAATATTTTAGAAATAATACTATCCAAGTTGCTAAGGTCTTTTTTTAGCCTACCTATTTCTACATTTACCCTATCTTTGACATGCGAAAAATAATTTTCAATGTCTACCCCCGGGATATCTAGCGTATTTGCAAAATAGGTATTCTTGTTTTCTCTGAGTATTGCTACAACATTAGCACCAACATCACCTTCCATTGAAATTGCTGTTTTAACTGTCTCGCTTAAGTTTTTTTCTAGCTCACCATAAAATACATTTTCACGACTTTCAAAAATGTTTTTATATTTGCTTAAGGACCACGCGTCATTAATAAGCCAAAATATAGTTAATGCTCCAGGATGACCACCACTACAAAAGTTTGAACATATCGCATCGTGTGCTCGACTCAGCACATCTTGAGCAGCATTCAAAATTTTATGTGAATACTTTAATTCGACAGGTGAGTCTGCCCTAAGAGGATACTTTTGTTTCTGCTCTTCCATTTTCTTTAATAGGGCAGCCAGCAATTGTCCTAAAGGACTATCAATATATTTCGTATAGGTCGGCTGTTGTCTGTCTTTCGCTTTCACGGGCACTTTCTCATTTTTGATCAAAGTTAATGATTTTACCTTACATACCTTAAGATTTCATTAAGAAAATTCGTATTCTAACCATCAATCTACCCCCCAGCAGCCCATCTCACGATTGAATCGGTTAATCTCGCGACGATGGTGAGCAAAGTGGGGATCAAACTTGGCCACCAGAGCCCAAAAGCGTTTGGAATGATTAAGGTGGCGAGTGTGGCATAGCTCATGAATAATGATATAGCGGACCAGGTGTAATGGTAAAAAAATCAATTTGCAATTCAAGGAAATGTTTTTATTGCTATCACAACTGCCCCAACGTGTTTTTTGAGAACGGATTGAAATTTTTTGATAAGGCAAATCTATCTCTTGCGCAATAGTATCTAACAACGGAATTAACATCATCTGAGCTTTTTTGCGTAGCCATTTATTCAAAAGTGTCTGGCATTCTACGATATTTTCGATGTTCCCCATCACGATTAATGTCGAATCAGGACGTGTGATTATCTTTGTGCGCCCCACTGCAGGTAGGGTTTCTATTCGCCAACATTCATTCGCCATCAAAAGTCGAATCTGAGAAGGAATGCCTGTACTCGTTTGATTTTTTTTATTGAAAATCTTCAACTTTTTTTCAATCCAGACACGATGAGTTAAAAGAAAACTCTCCACGTCATACTGCCCAAATCGATAGGGGACAACTACTTCTAACCCTTCCTGAGGGCATATTTTCAGCTGTAAATATTTTGCCCGTGGACTTTTACGTACTCGGTAGGCAGGCGGCCATAGTGGAAGGTCTGTTTGCAAAGCAAAGTATCCAAAAGTTAACTATAATATAACGTATGAGAGGGAATAATCTCACACGTAAGGAACCAGTTCAAATGCCTATTGATGTGTACATTTACGATGCCATTAGAACCCCCAGAGGACGCGGGAAGCCTGATGGAGCGCTGCATGAAGTAACGCCTGTAAAGCTCGCTGCGGGGTTACTCAAAACCTTAAAAAAGCGCAATCATCTCAAAAGTCAGGATATCGATGCTTTATTAATGGGATGTGTGAGCCCTGTAGGTGACCAAGGAGCTGATATTGCTAAAGCCGCCGCTTTGCTCGCGGGATGGAACCCCTCTGTTCCAGGTATCCAAATTAATTGTTTTTGCGCCTCTGGGCTAGAAGCGGTAAATTTGGGGGCAATGAGAATAGCCTCAGGCGCAGATCACTTAGTGGTGGCCGGTGGTGTTGAATCCATGTCCCGACTACCCTTAGGCTCAGATGGTGGTGCTCTCACCTACGACCCAACGATCACAATGCCTCATAAAATCATACCGCAGGGGGTTAGCGCAGATTTAATTGCGACTATCGATGGATATACACGCGATGACGTGGATCAATACGCATTACGATCACAACATTGCGCGGCCAATGCGATACAAAATAATTATTTTGAAAAATCGATTATTCCTGTTTACGATGATAATCATTGTCTAATACTCGATCACGATGAACATCCTAGACCCGACACATCACTCGCAAAACTAAAAGCATTAAAGCCCTCTTTTGCAAACCTAGGGAAGCTCGGATTTGATGAAGTCGCAATTTGTCGATATCCTGATTTAGAAAAAATACATCACGTACATACCGCAGGAAATTCTTCTGGAATTGTAGATGGCGCTGGTGTCATTCTATTAGGTGATAAGTCAACCGGTGAAAAATTAAAAGTGAAGCCACGCGCTAAGATAATAGCCTCAGCACTAATTGGATCTGATCCTACGATTATGCTTGCTGGACCTGCGGCAGTTACTAAAAAAGTGTTAGAAAAAGCCAAAATGTCGTTGGAACAAATCGATTTATTTGAAGTTAACGAAGCATTTTCTTCAGTGATCTTACGCTACCTCAAAGAATTAAAAATACCCTTAGAGAAAGTCAACGTTAATGGTGGCGCCATTGCACTAGGTCATCCTGTAGGTGCCTCAGGCGCAATTTTACTTGGCACATTACTCGACGAACTAGAGCGACGCGAATTACGCTATGGTTTATGTACGTTATGTGCTGCTAGTGGCATGGCGGTAGCAACTATTATTGAGCGAGTGAGCAAATGACAGGAATTCGATACACTAAAGATTCTGATGATATTGTGACACTACAATTCGATTTACACGGAACTGTTAATAAAATCGACCTCGTTTTTATAGAAGAATTTTCTAAAGTAATTGATCAGCTTGAAAAAGAGGGTAATTCATTGAAAGGAGTTATTATCACATCAGCTAAAAACTCTTTTATTGCTGGCGCTGATTTAAAAGCCATTTTATCACTGACGAAGAAAATGGCTTCAGATTTTTTATATATGATCACTCTTTTTAAATCGTTAATTCGGCGTTTGGAGAAATTATCCGTTCCAGTAGTCGCCGCAATTAATGGTAGTGCAATAGGTGGTGGTGTTGAAATTGCTCTTGCCTGTCATCATCGAATTGCAATTGATTCACAGGCAATACAACTAGGGCTCCCAGAAATTACATTCGGATTACTTCCAGGTGGTGGAGGAACCGTACGTTTGATACACCTGTTGGGTGTAGAAAAAGCCTTGCCTTATATCTTATCAGGCACATTACTGACGCCGACAGAAGCTAGGAAAAAAGGCATTATCGACGAATTAGCTAGTGATCATAATGATCTTTTACAAAAATCCAAAACTTGGATATTGAATAATCCACATGCATTACAACCATGGGATATGCCTGATCACAAAATACCCGGCGGAAATATTCGGAATCCTAATATCGTTCAATGGATGATCGCCACTACTGCCTCAATACCAAAAAAATCCTGTGGAAGTAACATCGCGATTCAAGAAATTCTCAATGTTGCCACTCAAACTTTATCTATTAATTTCGAATCCGCTTTACGAGTTGAAAGTCGTAGTCTCGTTACATTATCAATGAGTCAAGAGACTAAAAATAAAATTAATACTCTGTTTATTCAACTCAATGATATTAATGGTGGCATGAGTCGCCCTAAAAGCATACCGCATTCTGCAGTACAAAAAATTGGCATACTCGGGGCTGGCATGATGGGACGTGGTATTGCGGTTGCCTGTGCTAAAAAAGGAATCAATGTGATATTAAAAGATATCAACCGTAGCACGGCACATGCTGGAAAAGAAGCTATCGAAAAATACTTAGAAAACGATCATCACAAAGCAGACATTTTAAGTCGCATCTATCCTACAGAAGATGCTCATGATTTGAAAGACTGCGACTTAATTATTGAAGCAGTATTTGAAAATGTAGATATTAAAGCTAAAGTAACAAAAGAAGCTGAAACGTATCTCGGTCTCAATGGAATTTTCGCGACCAATACCTCAACTTTACCTATTTCACTATTGTCTCATTCAATACAAAAGCCAGAAAATTACATAGGGATTCATTTCTTCTCCCCAGCCGACAAAATGCGATTAATTGAAATAATAGTCGGAAAAAAAACGAGCAAAGAAACTTTAGCCAAAGCATTTGATTTTTCTCGGCAAATCAACAAAACCCCTATTATTATTAATGATAGCCGAGGATTTTTCACATCACGAGTATTTGGCACTTTTTTGGATGAAGGCGCACAATTACTCGAAGAAGGTGTTAATCCAGTTAAAATCGAACACGCCGCAAGATTAGCGGGTATGCCCATAGGGCCTCTTGCCATCTCAGACGAACTCAGTCAAAAATTAATCATCGAAATAGCTGAAACCAATGCACAACTCGATAATAAAATGGGTAAAGCAACTGCAATGAATGGCGAAGCAAGTTACCGTGTTGCCAAATTATTAGTAGATAAATATCACCGCTCTGGAAAAGCTTTTGATGGTGGGTTTTATGAATATCCTGAAAAAGGAAAAAAATATCTTTGGCCCGAATTAAAAAAACTCTATGGAACTACCCAAAAAACACTTTCGACTAAAGAAATTCAAGATCGATTATTATTTAGGCAAGCCCTCGAAGCCGTCCGCTGTTACGATGAAGGCGTCCTCAATTCCGTCGCCGAAGCCAACGTCGGCTCCATCTTCGGCATCGGATTCCCCAGCTGCACCGGCGGCATCCTTCAATACATCAACGCCTACGGCCTCGACGATTTCTACGCCCGCGCTCTCGAACTCACCAAACTCTACGGCGACCGCTTCTCCCCTCCAGCCCTTTTGAAGTCTATGGCTTCCAAAGGGAAGGTATTTGAGTAATTATGCTTTCACAAACAGTCGAATAGCTGTAAAGAATTGCTCAGGAACATCAGATTCCATGGAGTGATCAGAGTTGGGAAAAATAATCAGCTCGCTTCTCTGGATTGCATTTGCCATTTGTATAGAATATTTTTTGTCTGTAACCCAGTCTTCATCTCCAACTAACACCAATGTTTTGCACTGAATTTTAAATAAATCATTGGTAAAGTCGAAAGTTCTTAAAAATGTGCTGAAGCCCTGATTAATAACTTCGTATGATATGGGATATTCTGGCTGAGGACGTGAAACAAGCTGATTATGACGAACTTTATATGAATATAAATTGGAGACGGATTTCATTCCATTTGTTGCGTCATCATCAGAGGTGAAACCGCCGCTAAAAAGTTTTTTGACTACTTCTTGTTGTGCTAGACTCAAATCTCTTTTGCTGGCATTGAGTTTAGCTGTTTCTAGCGATTGATTTGTAGGCGTTCCAGCTGCAAGCACTAGTTTTTCAACACAGTGCGGGTAGCGCAGTGTGTATCCCAGTGCGCAAATTGCCCCATAGGATTTTCCGAGCAATAATACTTTATCTAGTTTGAAGAATTGACGAACACAATCTATATCATCAATATTATTATCCATCGTATAAGTTTCTGGATTAGCCCGATCACTTAAACCACATCCGCGGGGATCAAAGAAAATAATATTTGCGACATCTTGCAGACAACCGTAATCTTTATAATACGAATGATTTAATCCAGGACCACCGCTTAGCATTATTATATAAGGTTTGCTGTGTAGTGATTCCTCATTTTTATAAACCAAGATGGCATGAAGATTGGTGCAGGGTGCATTTTCCCTTGCTGAAATTTCAACTGAAAAAGTTTTCTGCATAATTTCACTTCCTTATCACATAGAATTATATGAAGTTATCGAAGCAGCATCATTCTACCTCAAGCTTGAATATCTGCAAAGACATTAAAAATATTTATCAGGACCGACGATTATTATCTCACGCCTTTTTTGATAACATCAAAAACTTTTTTGGTTAAACGGATTAAACAGTGCGTGTAAGATTCTGACTATTTTTCTGTCTGAGGTTAAAATGGTCCACCCCATCTGAAGGCCAAGCTTAAAAGGATTAGATTGAACGAAACCTCCTATTCCGCACGAGAGTTAAACTGCATTACCGAGCCTGCGGTCGTAACTAGATCTTGCTGCAAGATAATTCTATTATTTAAGAATCTCATATCGAGGCACAAATCTAAATGCTCGTCATATTTCACTTCTTCTCGCTCATATGCTTGATAAGATCCAACTCGAGTAACCATTCGAAGAGGTGAGAAGAAAGGAAGGGCGCAGCCCATTTGTTTAAGTGATTGAGCCAAATGTACTATAAAAGGCGAATTTTGAGGATCTTGCATGCTCAAGATAGCAATTTCGCAGTTAGAACAAACATAGCGAGGAGAATGTATATC
Organism: Pseudomonadota bacterium; assembly: GCA_029777855.1. Taxonomy (GTDB): domain Bacteria; phylum Pseudomonadota; class Gammaproteobacteria; order JAIEPX01; family JAIEPX01; genus JAIEPX01. The sequence continues at coordinate 52,974 of JAKORL010000143.1, read as the reverse complement.
GAGTATGAGCCCGTAAACCTTACAACCAGCAATAAATCTTGGATGTGCTAAAAGTTTCTTTATTACAATATTAATAAGCTTCATTTGCTCAGCCGCTGAAACTAAAGATTGTTCTCCATGATGAAATAAAGCTTCAAACCTCTCCTTAACGAGCTTATTTTCGTCAATGATGTTATCAGGAGATTCATATTTTTGTTGACTCGGATCTTTTTTAGATAAATCTACACCTCTATTTGCCCTTTCACGAACCTTTCTACGAATTTCATCAGACGGAATAACTTTTCCGTCATCATCTTTAGTTAAATGATTCTCAATAAAGCTATCATCATCAGTTTCAAATGTGATAGTAATAGAATCACGAGTATTATGAGCACCCGATAAATGTTTTTGGGTAGATACAATGAAGGTAAAGCATATGGTGACTGGATTCCCTTCCTCTTCTTTCTGAAATTTGGCTTCTTCTTCAGGATCTGGCTTAGCTTTTTTTCTTGTCTTTAAGATACTCGAAGAAAACTTATTTTGCAGCATTAGCTGCAGATGATTAGATCGACTATCTAATAACAAGACATTGTGCGCTGAAGAAGCTCCAAAACATACTCTCATATCTTTCATCCAATGAGTATTCTCTTTTTGTGACAAGAAAGGTTTTTTGAGTCGTGATGAGAGCATGAGAACTATACCTTGTGATGTTTTCTCTCGCTCAGAATATTTCAAAGCGTGTTCTAAGGTTTCTTTCTGTAATTCTGGACAAAGTAATAAAATTTCTAGTATCTCAATATGATTCAACAATACTGCCAATGTTAATGCAGTATGGTTATCCTTATTTTTTTTGTTAATATCCCCATTATAGCCCAAAATCAATTTAACTAGGCGTAGTATGCCTGTTCTAATAGCAAGATGCAAAGCAAATGTTTGATCATCCTCGTCGTAAATAAGCGCTCCTTTTTCAAGAAGGATTTTTGCAATTTGTGCATATTCCAAGGTATAATTCTTCTTTAAACAATCATCAAGAAGACAAAATAATGGCATTCTTCCAGTCTGATTTGCAAGGTTAGTATCAGCACCACTCTCTACCAATAATTCCACAACGCTAGGCTTTCGTGCTGCTACTGCAAAATGCAGTAAGGTTTCGCCATTAAAATGCTGAGACAAAATCGCTGGGTTTTGTCCAAGAATAAACTTTAACCCCATCAAATTTTCGGACGATACTGCTTGAAGAATTTGCCAAATATCGACAGCCCCTATCGCCAAATGCAGGTTATCAGGTTCCCCATCTGTCTTTAGTTTCTTAGAGGGAGAAGGAGCAGTTAATTCTGCTGACAATGGTAATCCAATTACACTAGGAGACTGCTCTGTGTTATTTGCTACCTGAACGATAGCTTGAGCAGTATCGATCTTAGCTTTTTTCTTCTCAGGTTTTTTAGCACTAGCCTTCAGATTCTGCGTATCAGTTGGAAGTCCAGCCTTTTCTGGATATTTTAATAATTCTAGCACTGCTTGATTCCCACTTGCATTAGCTATTTGGGGCGGTGATTGATTTTGATCATTAAAAATATGAACATCAAAGTTTTTTTGACGACTCAATAAAAGATTTGTGGGCTCTATATCCTGACAGAAAGCTGCTAGATGAACTAAGGTATTTCCATTTTCATTAGAAAAATATGGACTCACGCCTTTTCCTACATTTTCTTTAAGCTTATTATATAACTCCCCTAATTTCTCTTTATCAGTTGTTTTGGCTATTTCTGAAATACAACTAGAGCAGCTTACTCCGAGTGTCCTATTCAACTGAAGATATTTTGGCAAGGGTGAAGTTGGTACTTTGGTATTACCCCCTAAACTACGAGTGAAAACTTCAGCATGTACTAACTCACATTCCAGTAGCGATGTATTAGGAGACTCAATATCTTTATTATTATTTTTAGCTCTCGAGACCTCCTTTTGAAAATCAACAATTAAAGCTCTTGAAGAAGTAACATATCTTTTATATTCATTGACTATTTCGATATGAGCAGCATATGACGCATCCGCCTGTTGGCCCTTACCAAAACTAGTCTTAGTACGGTGAACGCCAGGATCAGAGGGAAATTGAGTATCTAAACATATAAATTTGGACAATGTATTATTTCTTCTAAGAGCTTTAGAAAAACGCGGCAGACATTTCAATCCATTAGTATTTTGACTTACATCTAGCATTAATAGAGATGAGTTTTCTTCCAAAGCTTCACATATCTTGGTAATACCTATTTCACTAATATTCATAGCACACATCACTAACTGATGAAGGACAGAAGTTGATCTCAAATATTCCTTTAATTTTGAACATGCTTGCTCACCCATAACATTATTGGATATTATAAGTTTACGAATATTAGGATGCTTAGATATAGCATCAAGTAATTTACATAAATCTGAATCGGATAAATTGTTACTATCTACTGAAAATTCGCGAAGTTCCGGATTTTGAACTAAAGCATTACATACTAATTCAACAATTGGAGTAGATATTTCTGATTGACTCAAATCGAGAACTAAATCGGTATGCTCTGATGTAAAACAACGTATAAGTTTATGATTACGACTTCTAACTCGTTCGTATTTTATATTCAGATCAGGATTTTCAGTCACTATTTCAGTTGTCATCATAGATCTATCATCGCGAACTCTCTCAAAAAAAGTACTGTTTGATGAAACTCTAAGCTTCAACAGTTTTGATTGAGTTAAGCAGCGAATCATCTCATCATGATTTAAATTGATACTAGACAGATCTAAAATTGCTATCTTCGGAGATTTTATACAAGTATCAACACACTCTTTTAGCCATTGATCAGGGTTTTGCGTTCCAGAAAGATTTAGCTCATTCACATGGGTTGTCGCAACAAGTGTGTTGCATAAAACTCTGATACCTTGAGGAGTCAAATGATTATACCCCAATCGTATCGTGGTCACTGTTTTATGTGCTCTGACATAATTACAAAGTAGATTGATGCACTGATCAGTAAAATAGAGGCCATTAAAATCCAGAGCAGTCAACTCCGTGGCTGCTGCTTCATCATCTGATGGTAGCAAGCCATATAGACGGTCATTACGTATCTGCAACTTATCAAATTTATTCTGATATTCTGTCAATTCTCGATTTATAGCTGGTTGAGGAGTTTGCACCTGAGACTGATAACCGTACGAAGAATATGAATACGATTGACTTTGTAGCTTTTGTTCAACTCTAGGCTCGACTACAACCACCTTAGTTAAAGGCATTGCTTCAGAGTCTCTCAAGCCATTAAATAAAGCTTCTAAATTGATTTGAGTTCCAATAAGACGCAATTCTGCCAAACATGGGATATAAGCTAATAGAGAAACAATTGATTTTACTGAAGGGGCCACTCTAGAGCTAGATAGGTCAAGAACAGATAGATTTTCACAAGATGAAATACCTTCAAAGAGCTGTTTAAATCCATTTTCACTCAGAATGTTCCCATTAAGAGAAATCTCCTCTACATTTGGATTTGCTCGTATGTATTCAATCAGTATTGAGATACAGATATCACTGAACATTACATTATCAAACCGTAGTGATTTAAGTAGTACTTTACTTTCTTTCAACTTTCTTAGTTCTGCATTTCTAGTTTCTATTGCATCGTTTTTTCTCTGCTCTTGTGTTATACGATAAGAGTCGGATTCAGAAAAATAAAATTTGAGTGTATGATCTACCGATCCTTTAGCAACAACATCAATGAGTAAAGTTCTATTTATATTCGTACACGAGAAATCAATTTTACGTACTGAAGGATTTTCGAAAAAACTAACGAAATTAATTACGACATCATCTGAGACGGATACTCCTGGAAGACTCAATTCAGTAAGATACGGAAGCTTAGATAGGGAGACTAGATCAGCATCAACTAAAGTTATATTGCTAATTTGAATTGTTGTTAGTTTCTCGAGTGAACACAGAGACTGAATGATTCTTGACAAGCCGTCCTCAGCAATCTCTACATCGGAAAGAGTTAAAGTAGAGAGATTTGTATTTTGATGCAACATTTCTCCAAATATTTTAATTGAATCAGCATTTATGCATACGTTTTTTAGGATAATTGCATTAAGAAGCTTTAACTGGAGTATTTGAGCAAGAAATCTGCCCCAACTTTCTTTGCTTGCCGAGCAATGACTCAATGAAATCTCGGTAATTGAAGGATTTTTCTCAAAGAAACGTCTATAATAGTGAGAATCAAGCTCATCGACACGGAAAGAATTTATCCCCTCACCACTGTTTCTATAACCGCAAAAAATACGGAAGCTATTCGACTTTTCATCATATGAACAACAACGATTTCTAGCATTTATATGACTTAATTCCATGGTTAATACATTTTTCTCTTGCAGAACAACCTCTACTGCTGGCTTCACTGCGAGCGAAGAAAGCCAACTTAAGAAATCCAATTTTTTTGTGTCATCGAGTGTTTCGAATTCTATCTTAATTATTGCTATTTCTTTTAAGCTTTCTAAGTAGTTAGCAAGCTCTTCCTGTACTGGTAACAACCCTCCGACATTTGAAACTTTTACTTTAGCCCTTGTTTTTGTATCATGAGCGTATCCACTATCCTTAAAAGTTTCAAAAGATAATGAAAACTTACTAATCGTGAAATTATTCTTACTGTTTCTAGCCAATAATTGAGCAAGATACACTTTGGTAAATTGCGTGTTAAGATCATTTTCAGCACATATAATTGATTCAATACAGACTTTACGTGTTTGAATATAATCTATCAATTCTATGATAAATTGATCAGACAGATTGCACCCTTTAAACCTAACGGTGATCATAGGACATGATTGAATAAGATTCTTGAGTACTTTTAGAATTGTTTGATTTCCCTCGTTAGTGAAGTCCTCAAACATCATCTCTTTGCAATCAAGTTGATTATAGTGAGATGATCTTATTTTTTGTAAAGCGTCTGGAGCCATAGAAAGAAATCGACTTTGATCTGTAGATACTCCTTTAGAATTTTTCACTGTTAATTTAGCTTTCACGCTCAATCTCCTTATTAAATAATAACAGTTTAACACCATATATTAACATAATAACGAGATAATAAATGAAGCACAAGCATTCAGGTCGACGTAATCGTTGATTATATTGGGGTTAATTCACCCTTTTGTGAACGAGAATACTACCATCCCTAGTTTTTGATGAAGACAACGTAATCATCGAAAAAATTGCAGTAATTGCACTAAGGGCGACGTAAATGGCGGGGCCGTACTGCCAATTGAGTGTACCGAGGATGTATTGGGAGATCATCGGTGCTGTGCCACCAAATAGAGCAACACTGAGACTCCAGCTTACAGTGATACCTGTATATCGACGTTGTGTAGGAAAAAGTGCGTTGAGATAATTAAATAAATGACCTGAACTCATTCCATTGAATAAAGCGTAAATAAATTGTGCTAATAAGAGTAAAACGATCGAATGATATTCCGTTAATATAAAAATTAATGGGGCAGCGACAGCTGCACCACATAAGCCAAACAATATTAATGCGCGTCCGCAATGGTATTTATCTGCAATTTTTCCAAATATTGGTATCAGAATGGCCACGCAGCCTTGTCCAAAAGCAGCAATCATTAATGCATTGTGAGAGGATAATTTCAAATGTGTTATGAGGAAGGTCGAAAAATAAATGTTGCATACATAAACGTTAATTCCTACAAAAGCCGCTATTGCGGCTGTTTGAATCATTGCTTTTTTTCCTACTTTAAATGTTGTTAATAATGGGGCTCGAAGTCGGTCATTGGCAAATTGGAGAAATTCTGGGCTTTCATTGAGTTTGCGTCTTAAATAGATACCAATAATACAACTCAATGATCCTATCCAAAATGGAACACGCCATATCCATTGAGGTAGCCCTTCTTTAGTAACAATAGAAACCATTAATGCACCACAGAGCATACCTGCAGCAGCAGCAGACCCTACCCAACTGCCTGCAGTATTTTTATGATGATTTGCAGCATGTTCTACTAAAAAAATCGCGGCGCCATTAAATTCTCCTGATACAGCTAAGCCTTGTAATATTCTACAGAGTAATAATAATGCAGGTGCTAAAAACCCTAATTGAGAATAGGTAGGCAGAATTCCCATGCTGAAAGTGGCTATGCCCATTAGTGCCATAGAAAAAGTGAGTGCCTGTTTTCGACCATATCGATCTCCAATATGTCCAAAAATCATACCTCCGATAGGTCTTGCAAAAAATCCGGCAGCAAATACACCATAGGTTGCGAGCAAAGCAGTGCGAGGATCTATTTGAGGAAAGAATAAGGCGCTTATTTTGGCTGCTAGATAGCCATATATTGAGTATTCTGTCCACTCAAGGAAAGTACCGAGTGCACAAATAAAAGTTGTCTGAGTTTCTTTGCTCATCATAGGTTTTGACTCTCAATCAGTAAACCAAGAAATTTTATCTGATTTACTAGTGATCATCAAGCATGATCTCTTCTTTTATATCATCGCGAGCGCTGCTTGTATCTTGCAAATCTCGAAAATATATTTATTCATACATTAAAATTGAAGCTCGTTGTTTCATGAATTGAACGTTACCCATTTTAAGGGTTTCAATAATTTCATCAGCAGGCTCATGGTTTTCGATAGCTCGACGGAATTCTTGAGAACCTAGCATGCCGTCCATGCCCGATATTTTTAATTTATTTTGGAATTTCTCATGAAGCACTTCAGAAACGGCAATAAACGTTTTTGCACTATTGATTTCCTTCAGATTTGTAATCTTGACTGAAAATCCATGGCATAATTGTTTTTCATATTTTGCTCGGTCGGGTGTCCAAGAGATTGTTTGAAATTGTATACCCAAAAGCTTGAGTTTATTTAATTGAGCAACAAGCGATTTAGCTTCGGCTAGACTTATCCAAGGCGCGCCAAATTGTCTGAACGCTTCTTTATTTGTTTGACTACGACCTACCGCTAATTGTAGCGACTCAAAAGGACGATGATCTTTCGACTTTGGGCCAATTTACGCCGGATTTTCTGCATTTTTCGATTAATTCTCTATTATGTTTTTGTCTAAAAAAGGCAGCAATATTGGCGGCAACCACCGGACCAATATCGGTAACTTCTTGCAGGGTTTCTTCGGTGGCATGTTCGAGAGATTCTAAATCACCAAAATGTTGAGCGAGTGCACGAGTAGTTGCCTCCCCTACTTCACGAATGCCTAAAGCAAATAAAAAGCGTTGCAAAGCCGTATTTTTGCTGTGATTAATGGCTTCTAATAAATTATCCGCGGATTTTTCACCCATGCGTTCTAAAACAACTAAGGTGTCCGTCCCACTAAAGTGTGAGCAATGCGGTGACGCATCAGTAGCCACCGCTTTATCTAGGTTTCATACAGCTTTGCTGACTCACAAAAAAGCCACAAAAGCTATTCCGTAATACCCATCTATTGGCTGCACCTCCACCTCTGATCATCCTTACCAAACAAAACAACCTTTTTTGCTTGCCAGGAATCCTCCTCTTGAACTGCATTGCTCCGCCCATTTACAGACGCCGCAATCCGAAGGCCACTGTTCTCTATCAGGTCGTTCAAAACACTTTTTTAGAGTGGTCAAGTCATTATTCTTTAAGGCATGATGAAGTACTTCTTGGTTATGTGAAAAAGGAATTTAAAGATTATTTTAAATGCGGCATTCTCGCCCATTGCTTCGCCAGGGCTTATTGTGCAAGCTGCGCTTGTGATTTTATTCTGGGATTTAGTTGTAAGAAAAGAGGCATATGTCCCTGTTGTAACACCAAGCACATGGTCTTTATCACGACAGATCTTCTCGAAACAGTCTTGCCTAAATTACCGCAACGGCAATGGTTGCTATCCGTTCCCAAATGGCTGCGTTATTAACTCGTAAAAAAGACAGCGTTAGTAAGTCAGGTGTTACGGATATTCATCAGTGAAAGAAAAGCAACTCACAAGATCCTGTGATGGCATTAAGGATAATGCTAAATTAGGTGCGTTAAGTTTTATCCAGCGTTTTGGTTCGCGATTAAATTTGCACATCCATTTTCATTGTGTGGTCTTTAATGGCGTTTTTTATACAGATCAGAAGGGAATCCTATAGTTTGCTGAAGTTTATAATTTGGGTAAAGAGGATACGGATCACGTTGAGGCTAGAGTACGCCAGCGAGTATTAAGTTTATTTAAGCGTCGAAGATTATTGACGGAAGACGAAATTGAAAATATCAACAGAAAGCAGGGTCAAAAAACTGGGCAAGATTAATCGCAAAGGTCTATGAGGTGGATCCATTAAAGTGTGAGGGTTGTGGTGGGGAGATGAAGTTAATCGCTTTTATTAGAGATGCGATCAATATTGCGAAAATACTCACCCATCTTGGTGAAGAAGTCGAAGCGCCAAAGATGCAATCTGCAAGAGCACCACCTGATGATTATCAAATAGAGCTAGAGCAGGAATTTGTGTTTGATCCCGAACCTGATTATCAGATTGATCAAACGGTCAGTTTGTGAAAATCCAGCCTATAAGGGTTTTCGTCTACGAAAAAGTGACTGAAGAAAATGATGTGCTTTTTCATGAGATTAAAATTAAAAAATAGAGTTAGAAATTTTTCAATTGAAAGAATTTTGCGATGCAGTAGAGAGAAGGGTTTTGACGATTGACGAAAATGTTTCAGCTTTGAAAAAAAAGTGCGTTTGGAATTCCTATAAATTGAAGTCGCAGCTTTGATTGCTAATTATTAGCACTGTTATTGAATTAATATTTTAAAATAACAGTGAAAACCAAATAGAATTAGCAATCAAAGCTGCGATGTTGCCATCGACGCGTCATTTTTTTAACTCAAATGCAAACAGTAAATTAGAGCCTGCTTGATATAAATTACGTGCGTCTACGTGATAGTTTTTTATTGAATAACCAGTTCCCCAATAAATTGAATCATTAACTATCGTTGGTGCTGTATTCACTAATACTGCTGTTCGTGGCATGCCTAGAACATTAACCATATAATCAAGAACGGAAAACTTCCATAATTCTTGACCAGTTTTAGCGTCCAATGCTCTGAAGGTACCTCTTGTATCCATTGCGGCGCCGTATACAATCCCATTACTTACCACGACACCAGATTGTAGGGCTGCTCTCAAAACAGTTTGTCCTGCTTCTTCTCTATCATCAATTTCATTATGATTTTCATCGATGAACAGCCATTCTCTTTCTGGAGGTGCATATTGCCAAACAATATCACCATTTTTGATGTCGAGCGTTAACCAATATCCGGATAAACTTCTTGTTAAACTTCCTGGTGCTGCTTTATCAAGGGGGTCCATTTGATTTAGAGCTAAGCCTAACGGATTATTGTTATAGCTGATAACGGGTTTTCCCCAAAAAGGCGTAACACTCGGAATTCCAAGTGCAGCTGGGAATAAGGTAAATATCACAGGAGGTGTGACTAGTTTGCGCATTTCTTCAGCAACGTAAACTTGTTTTCCATCTGTTGCCAACCCCCAAGGACTGCCGCCACCTAAAACTACCGGTAAATCTGAGGTACCGTAAATATTAAATTTTGTATTCACATCGCGTCGCCAAACAACTTCCTGCGTATCAGCATTAATCGCCCAAAAAGTTCCGCTTTTTTGACCCGCGAGTATTAAATCAATTTTTTTACCTCCGATTTTAACTTCTTCTACGAGAGTAACACCTGCGGAAAAATCATTGTCAGGTCCTTTGAATAGTCGATCGCAGTTTGCGGCATTGTAAATTTGGCCACCAAATAATTGATTAATTTGTTGAGGCACTACATAGGTTGAATAAATGCAAGACACGCTCATCGCATCATATTTTCCGCTACCGCTAAAAGACCACTTGATTTTTCCTGTATCCAGATCAAGAGCCAATATTGAATCCGGATGATTATCTGCTTCTTTTAAATATTCTCCGGCACAAGTTTTTTCCAGCCCGGTAGCAGGATCAATACATATATGATTACATGACGTTTCAAAATTGGGAGAAAAATCATAAACTCTACCTGCCAGAGCATTCCCACCTAAGTCATTTGCTGTACCGATTAATGTTTGATTTGCACACTGATCTATAGGTTTGGGTACATTAAAATTATTTCCGGTGGTGATATACAGTAACCCACGCTTTTCATCAATTACTGGCGTATTTCCCCAGGAAGAGGCTCCGGAATACAGATTCGCTGAGCGTTGCGCATACGGAATGAAATCAGCTCCTGGTACAGTGCTTTTTTGCCAAATAATTTGACCTTTTTCTACATCGATGGCTACTACACTGCCACGATGTCTACAACACTGATAATTGGGACGTGCTGATAAATCTGCGTTTTCCAATGAGCTGGTGGAAGCATAGGCAATAACTTTTTTCTTATGATTTATGGAGCGTTCATCAAGAATTGGAGATTGAGTGATAGATGCAAAAGGCGCATCATCAATTTTTACAACATGTAATAGCTCTCCATTTTTTTTATTTATGATGAGAACGTAAGCGCCTAATCCAGGTGAATTTAATCCAATATTCGCCTTGGTTGTGGGGTTAATTTGTAAAAAACGGTCATTTTGTGATCCTACTACCAAATAATCTCCATAGATAGCAGGGGTGTTTCTCGAATATTCGATATCATGACAATTTGGGTCTGGATTTGTGGCTGTACAGTTTGAATATTCAGAATAATTTTTCTTCCATACAACTTCTCCCGTTTTGGCATTGACCGCGTGCAATATTCCAGCGCCGCGGGTAATGGCATTATTCGTTGCTAGACCTAATAATGCCCCATCGCTATAGGAGTTAAAATAGAGAATCCCATCGCTAACAGCTGGTGGGGTTGCAACAACTCCTTCGGGTATACCTGCCACATTATTTCTTACAGTTGTGTTATAAACCCATTTAATTTTCAGCCGATTAATGTTGTTAGGAGAAATCGTATCACCTAATGCATATTTTGTATTATGAATATTTCCCCCATAACTCAACCAGCTCCCCGGATCGTTCTGTAGCGTTTTTTCATCAGAAGCCAATGTAATATTGGAGCAAAAGAGAGCGCTGATTACTAGGATGTAATGAGGCAATATGTTTCTCATGATACATTTACTCCGGTTTTTGAGCCCTTACTTCTAAGAACTTTAGAGTGCCGAGTTCTCCAGACTTATAACCTTCTTGTGAGTCACGACTTCTCAGGGCTAAATGCCACTTAAAACCTGGCTCACTTAATACTATTTACCTCCATTCAACCGAATGCTCTTCCTTTAGCTCAGGGTGCCTTTTATAGCTCCCTTATCTATATTATAGTACATTCTAGTAATTCCGCTGCTCGTTACACGATTGTTTTGCAATGATGGTTTTGAATAGAAAAATTAGCTTAAAAATAGGCGTTTTTTGCTGTTTAAGATTATCGGGAATTTTTTGTTTTAATTAAATACTAATTAGTATGCAATTGTATTTATGACAAAGAAGCGCCTGAAACTCGCTGTCAGAGCGTGTCTTCGTCTCTATCGGTTTGTGAGATACGCTATTTAGGGCTTGTCAAGTCGATCAAGCCGCGAGCCGAATACCCTCACTGCGTTCTAAATCGATCCTCTCCAGCAAGAATTTCTTCTCGGAGGTGTAAGTGACGATCATTTAGAATCGAGAACTCCTGACTCACAAGCACTGAATGAAAACGCCACGGTAAGATATGACGTAACGTGAGTGTCAAGGGTAATTATACAATATTTTTAAGAAAACGAGACACTGGCTATGGGTATCCAGGAGTTCGTTATATGGCCCTTTAGAGTGCTACTCATACAACAACACGGACGCTCGTTGTTTCATGAATTGAACGTTAGCCATTTTAAGTGATTCAATAATATTATCTGCGGGCTCATGATTTTCAATAGCTCGACGTAATTCTTGAGAACCTAGCATGCCGTCCATGCCCGATAATTTTAATTTATTTTGAAATTTCTCATGAAGCACTTCAGAAACGGCAATAAACGTTTTTGCACTATTGATTTCCTTCAGATTTGTAATCTTGACTGAAAATCCATGGCATAATTGTTTTTCATATTTTGCTCTGTCGGGAGTCCAAGAGATTGTTTGAAATTGAATACCCGAAAGCTTAAGTTTATTTAATTGAGTCACCAGCGATATAGCTTCGGCTAGACTCATCCAAGGCGCACCAAATTGTCTAAAGGCTTCTTTGTTTGTTTGACTGCGACCAACCGCTAATTGTAGTGACTCAAAAGGACCAAATAAGCCATATAAATAGGCTTGCTCAAAGGTAGGCAATGCGGGTGATGGTGCATGCCAAGGTAAATGTGTTTCATTGAACAACAAATGTCGTTTCCAATTTTTTAACGGCACCACCTTTAAGTCAGCATTAATATTGAAATAACGATTATAGTATTGCGCTAACTCACCCATGGTTAATCCATATCGAGTGGGAATTTGATAATAACCGGCAAAATTTCCCAGGTATTTTTCATCGAGCATAGCCCCTGAAACAATTTTTCCCCCAAGCGGATTTACTCGATCTAAAACAATGATAGGAATATTTTCTTGTTGAGCCGCCTTCATCACCAATGCCAATGTAGTGATATAAGTATAATACCGTAATCCAACGGTTTCTAAATCAAAAACAATGACATCCACCCCCGATAACTGCTCAGTCGTCGGTGATTTACGAGGTCCGTATAATGAATAGACAGGAATAGATGCACTGTCTTGATCAGACACCTTATCATCTTCAGACACACTAAACCCGTGTTCTGGAGTAAAAATTGCCACTACCTTACTATCAGAATAATTTTTTAATACATCGACTGTGGAACGACCCTGCCTATCAAGACTGGCATTATTGGCCACAATAGCAATTTTTTTATTTTTGATTAAATGACTATATTCTGGTGTTAGCAATCTATCCACACCCAATAAAATAGATTTATTAGCATACACTGAAAATTGGGTTAACATCTGTATGACTACACAAAATAGATAAAACAATTTTCTCATTGATGTACCTCATGATACAATGGATTTTGTTGAGTGAATCCTAAATTTTTCCAAACAGCGGATGCTATTTTTTGTCGCCAATATCTGTCTAGCGACTGATGTGATGGATCAGGATTGGCAAACACTCTGTTTGTTAACAATATGACATAAAGCCCATGTTTTCGGCTAATCCAAATTGATGTTCCTGTGTATCCTGTATGCCCTACTGCACTCGCATCACTATAATATCCTGCACTAAATTGATGAGGCTCCTCAGAATCGTCAGGATTATAGGCCGTATCCCATCCTAAAGCGCGAGTGCTATGTGCTAAAAGCGCATCACGCTCAAAAAAAGTATCTAAGGTTTCTTTGTTTAAAAATGATTTATTTTTATAGCGTCCATTGTTAAGTATCATCTGTGTAAAATGTTGCAAATCATTTGCCGTTGAAAATAACCCCGCATGCCCACACACACCACCCATCGCTCGCGCAATCGGATCATGAACAACACCTACACACTCTTCTGAAAATGTAGGAACAATGTAACATGCCTTTTCATGAGGAAAAAATCCTGAGTGATACATTTCTAAGGGATAAAATACAGCTGTTGTTAAATAATTGTCTAAATTCATACCCGTAATACGCTCAACAATTTTCCCTAGCAAAATGAAATTTAGATCTGAATAGATCTCTTTACGTTTTGGATAATATTTTAAAGGCGTTTGAAATAAGCAATTCCATCGCTGCCCCATCGTTGAACAAGTCATTTGATCAACAGGATTAGGGTCTTTTAAACCCGACCGATGAGCCAGCAAATCTTCAATGGTGATCGTTTTTTTAATTTGAGTGTGTAGTTGATTAGGTCCCGAAAATTCAGGCAAATAATCAACCACGTAATCTGATAATTCAAGCCTATTTTGCTCATACAGCTTCATAATAGCGGTTGTGGTGCCTATCACTTTAGTCAGTGAAGCAAGATCGAAAGCATCGATCAAAGTATCCTGCGTTTCTTTTTTATAGGTATGATAACCATAACATTTTTTCAATATTACATGATCAGCTGTTCCTACAATTAAACAGCCCCCTGGGAATGCATGTTCACGAAAAGCTTGCTGAAATAGTTGATTAATATTCTCACGAGCTTCATACTGATATTCTTTTTTTGCCATTGCGTTGGCCGTAAAAAACCAGCTGATTATTATTAATAATGTTTTTATTTTCAAAATTTATTCTCCTAACAGAGTTAAATAGAAAGCTCATTTTACCCGACTGAAACTTATATGCAACTTTAGACTTGCGATAAACACTGCGTTTTGAAGAGCAAATCGAGTTACTTTGCTTGGAGCCAAAATATTCATTTTGATTTGACGAAATGGAGCTTCAAGCGCACGACTTAAAATATCGAAACCAAGTTTGATCTTATTTTATGTTGATGTTGTTGGACATGATACAGTGTTTCCTATTGAGTAGTGCACATAGTAGCAGAGTTTCGAATTGATGCAATGGGCGAGCAGATTTGCAGATCCTGTTCTTCGTTCGGCAGAGTGCTGTAACCTTTATGCGGATCACTTATGAAATCGTATTCAAGATAAATGTCATCTCCATGAATACTGTGTAGCAACTCACGCAAGCTGTATGTTAGCATAGTAAAATCAGGATTATAAAAGGACGCATTTTGGACAGTAAAACTGAAATACCCTCCTGGCTTTCTGCGATGTTGTATCGACTTAGGCAGTCCCACTTGAGGATCGTAGTTGACGATCTCAACCGCTTAGTATTGCCTGAGGACATGAAAGAATTTATCAAAACAATTATGGCATTATCCGAAGAAGCAGATACTTCCTTTCAGAACAGCCCCTTATTGAAGGATCTGATGGGCTTGGGTGTTAAACAAATAGAAGAGCTAAACACAGTGGTAGAAATCGTGTTGGCCAAGGATCAGCAAAGACCGCTCAATCAAAATGTAAAATATCAGTTTAATTTTATGGCTGGAGCAGTGCCTGACTCAGCTTCCCAGGATACATTGCATACGATGTTTGGGTTGCCAAGTGCCTTTGACCATTTTACAGGACGGCTTGAAGCCTTAACGCAAATGCGTGCACATATTCCGTCTACGCCGCTCTCACACCACAGCACCATCCTAGTGTCAGGCACAGGGGGTATTGGTAAAACACAACTGGTTGCAGCCTTTGCTTATGCTAAACTCGATGAATACAAACAAACACAAGCTAAAGCGGGATTTCGAACTATTATTTGGTTGGTTGCTGGTGCTGATGATACCGGCGATAGTCAGGATATCATGATTCATCAAATGCATCTTTTAGGCGAGCGGCTGGGTTTAGATCCAAAAAATTTGGCTTCAGACGTTTTTATAAAACAAATTTATCAACGTCTGGATCAGGAACACGCACCTTATCTGATGGTTTTTGATAATGCCCATAATTTGAACAGCATCAAGAAATATTTACCTGGGTCGCGAACTCCTCTTATTATTACCACGCGAAATCATAATGAGCGAGATTGGAGTCAAAGTTTTAAGGTCATTTCGTTGAGTGTCTTCACTGAAAAAGAAGCGACCGATTATTGTCGGAAGGTTATCACTTTAAATCATGATCATTTGTTCGATTTTGATGCTGTGGTTAAACTGTCTCAGAGCCTAGGGTATTTCCCTTTAGCACTCACACAAGCTTTGGCTTATATCTGTACTGAAAATATCACACTATTAGAGTACCTCGAAGAATTTTCTCAACAAAAACGACAGTATCTACAATTGCCCGTTTCAGCTGGAGATCCGTACCATGACGATAAAAAGCCCTCTAAAGAGCGAAATATAGCCTACACTGGATCTGCCGTTAGCTCGCAGGAAGTGACCATATGGGCAGTCATTCAATTATCACTGGCCAAGATTACGAATAACCTGGCGCTCCGGATTCTTAAAACCTGTAGTTATTTAGCGCCTGAAACACCGATTGACCTTAAGCTACTGCCTCACTTTGCCACCAGTGCTCTAGAGAGTCGTGAGGCGGTGTCAGCACTACGCTGCTATTGTTTACTCGAAAATGTACCGCCAGCAGGTCATGTTCGAATGCATCAGCTTGTGCAAGAAATTATTAGGATGGGTAACCTCAATGACGATACTCTCCTGGGTGAGTTGTTAACGCTATTTGAAGATCGATTTAAAGGAAATTTTCTCACCCTGAGCCAGTTCACGCAGGATAATTCACTGATTCCACATCTAAAGAGCGTGTTAGATCATAGCCAGCCAATAAAAAAACGAAATCTTTTCAAAGCACAAATTGACGCTCTTGAAATAAAGTTAGGCATCTTTTATACAAAACTTCGAGATGCTAATGCACTGGATATCCTGTTGCGTGCGCTTGTTGGTCTTGGGATCGATATCAGACGCTTTCAGGAGTATTGTCATGGCGAAGTTAGTGGGCTGATCCCTTATAATAGGTATGCAAAAGTTTTTTTTAATCGAGGCTATTTATCGAACCATAGCGCTTGGATACTGGATCGTTTGAGCGATAACGAACTGAGTGCTATTATCGGCGCTGATGCACTATCCTCAAGGGAGAATTTAAAGCCACTCGGCTATGTTCTGGAACAATTAGGTCTTGCTAAGTTAGGCCACTATGAAGACAATCACCGCGGAAATTGGGCACGTACCAAGTCTAAAGAGGTTCCTGAACTTATCGAAGTCGTACGTATTTTAAAACTAGCTTTAGAACTGAATCAGCGTTGTCACGGTAATGATAGCTCGATCGTTGCTGTGACTCTATCGAATATTGCCAAGGCCGTAGAAGGAATCGGTGATATACAAGCGCAAATGAATTTACTTCTGGCAGCATTCCACAATAAATGTAATTGGCATGGTATACGCCATATCCGAGAGGTATTGAATCCAGAGTATAATGAGAGTCAGACATCACTTCACAGTGTTATGTCTTTGCCAAATAATCATTTTTTTGCAAGACGCGAAGAGCAATCTAAAGTCTCTTTCTCAGAAGAATTGCTAATCCACGCTAGAGCACTTTATCTGAAAGCGATGGACACTCCAGGTAATCATTATGAAGTCGCGCAGGTATTAAGAGGGTTTGCCAGCAATACGCTCATTGCCGCCCATGAGAGGAAGCAGTTATTAGTATGGGCCAGAGCTTTGTATGAACATAGTGAAGGTACTGATAGTGTCTCAGCGGACCAAGTTAATTTAGAATTAGCTTTATTAGATCGAGGTCGTCTCGAAGATTCCACTGATGTTCTTCAATCACTTAATAATGTAAAATCAGTGTACGGTAGCACACACCCTTATGTGATCAATTCAGAAAAAGCGTTATATAATGTGCCGGAGCTGGCAGGGCGTGCCGCGCTAAGTCATGTCGTCGATCCTTTGATTGAGTCACTGTTCGATGCTAAAAATAACCGACATTATCGGAAAAAACGCGCCGACGAAATTATTCTACTCAAAGGCCGTGATTTTTTCAAAGAGGTCATTTTGGTCTATTTTCAAGAGTCTGGCTGGCATCGTCGATGCTGTTATGAACTACTCGCCGATGCCGACATCCACCCAAACTTTATTCAAAATGCCTATGTGCTATTGGCTGAAGATATTGAAAATCAGTCTTTATCCGCTGACAATAGAGCCTATTTTGTCAAAAAACTCTTCGAAGAGGGTTTGCCTCAAGAATACAAACTAGGTGTTGCAAAAAAACTCATGGCTGACCCTATTCAATCAATAAGACTGTTGTGTGCACAGTTTCTTACTGATCAGAAGGTCTCGACGGCAGTAGCGTGGGTAATACAAGCCAAACTCCCTAAAAGCTGCGTAGATCCTTCAAATATCACCGCGGCGTATCAGGCTATAACGGATCAACTATTCCTGCTAGAGGGGAATACTCATGATCGTAAAGAGATGCTTCAGTTGCTGTATGACTTGGATGTTGATACCCAAGAAAAGATCTCCGTTTCCAAACGATGCATCACGGATTCTTCAAGTTCTGTACGTTGGTGCGCCGCACAGTTTTTAGAGAAACGTCAAGTGGAAACTCTCATCCCTTGGCAACATCAAGTCTGGCTAAGAGATTTAGAAGATCCTGATGTGTCGAGTTACCTTAAAGATCAAATAGTACCTAATCTCATTGAGAAGGTTGACGCGAAAGAAGTCATTACCGTGTTTGTTAAAGTTTTTGCTAGTGTGAGCTCAAAAAGTCGCGAAAGTATGACGGCGTTTTTAATCACTCATCATGTTCCGTCGGTTATTCCTTGGTTGCATCAAGCTTACCTTTGCGATCTGGAAGATCCTTGGCTCAAAGACTCTGATAAAGTCGTTGTGTTGCAAAAAGCCATAGAAGTACACGAACCTAGTATAATGGCACCCTTATTAGAAAAGTTGATGGATGGTTTTAATGGTCCGTGTCGAAAATTGGGAAAGAGCTACCTGCGTGTTTTTCGTGATAAGCTAGCACTGCATTCGACTGATCTAGCTAACGTCAATGAAACAACTATCACCGCGGCAGACAAGCTGGCTGTCCATCGATATCTCGTGAATCGTTTAAAATCAGGTGTGTTGATGGATGACGAACGAAAGAAACTATCAGCGCAAATAGACAGTTTAGACTTTCCACTTTCCGTTGTCAGTGATTATTATAAAAGTGAACTCTCTAGTCAACGTGATTTGAGCAAACTTGTCGCTGTCAATTTTTTTGTCAAGAACGGCGATTTTCAGGTCTTATTTGATTATATAAAACGCATGTGTGATACAAAACTAACCACTACAGATTCAGCGCGGATATTTCATATTATCGATTGCGCGCTTCGCGCTAACAGTTCCCATCTGACTATTATTCGTTCTCTATCCTCCCTGTTGATGCAACCACGCTCGATCGTGGATGTAAAAAAACTCACCTCTCTGTTATGTGAAACCATCATAACTTCACGTACACTTGAGAACACCCATCTCCATGATGAGGCTTTACTGCTTATTTTCTCATTCAATACCAAGTTATCGAACGATCAGTCGCTCCTAGAATTGATTGCTACGACATTGAATGATACCGAAAAAGACCAACTCGTCACCCTTATTAATAAACATATTCTGGCTGAAAATAGCGACTTGAGAGTGCATGCTGTTCGGACGTTGTATACCTTTGTACCTTTACTTGATCGAATGTTTGCAATAGCACGAGAAGTATTTGTTTTTTCTTTAGAGCTTATGTTTGTGACGCAAGCTGACAATTTCAATAGAGAGTGTAAGTACACAGGACTAAAATGGCATACAGAGCATCTGATCATCAGTTTAGATGAGATTGTCGCTATTTTGTGGAAGGCTTTGCTGTTGCCCAGAGTACCGGCACATTACGGCATTATTGGCTGGTTGATTAGACAGGGCAAAGTCAATGAAAAGCTTATGGCGATCTTACAGAACGATGCAGACAATGCTGATCCCGTGATTAAATGTTACGCAAATCAGAAACTACTCTTGCTGACAGAGACGCCTACACAAGCCATGGAACAGTTAGAGCGTGTTGAATTACCGCGGTCAAGCAAGGTTAGTCTTCAAAAATTCTTCGTGGCTAAATCCTTCGAAAAGCAATTAACCACTCTTTTAGAGCAAGGTTTTATCTTTCGTTTAGAGCGTCATCGTGGTGATAATTTTAAAGTGACTTGCCTTCCCAATCGCACTGAACGGTTGACGTTGCTGAACTCGTTAGTTGAATTACTCAAACAGAATATTGACCCACCTACTAATTTGGCAAAATATCAATTCGTCATCACCCAAGACGATGACGACATCGTCTTATCCATTCATGCCCCCAGCACATTAATTGATCAAATGCTCTGGATACTTAAGAGAAGAAGTAAAGCATTCTCGACTCAACATGATGCAAGTCATGCTTTTTTTCAGTGGGATGATACTCTGCAAGCGGCCGAGTCGACTTCCCTTAGTTCTACCTGTGGAATTCAGTAGTGCTTTGAATTTATAGTGCTTTCAAAAGCACTTTTTTTCAAAATTAAGGGATTTTTCTTCTGCCATCTTCACCGCCCTAAATATCTCGCCGTTGAATCTCCTCAATACCAGAATTCCTGGCTCGATTTTTTAAGTTTATTATCATGAAATACCACCTCGTATTATCATCTCATTTAATGTTTTTATTATTTTCAAAATTGTTACTCCAAATTGAGATAAAAAAAAGCCCCTCGAGAGGGGCTTTTTTAGAGATCTGAGCGCCTGATTACATCATGCCGCCCATACCTCCCATTCCGCCCATGCCGCCCATTCCACCAGCAGAACCTGAACCTTCGTCAGCTGTCTTTGGTAGATCAGCAATCATCGCTTCTGTGGTCAACATTAAACCTGCGATAGACGCTGCGTTTTGAAGAGCAGATCGAGTGACTTTGGTTGGATCCAAAATACCCATTTCGATCATGTCACCAAACTCACCGGTAGCAGCATTGTAACCAAAGTTGTTTTTACCTTCTACGACTTTAGCCAATACTACTGAAGGTTCGTCACCAGCGTTAGCAACGATTTGACGTAATGGAGCTTCAAGCGCACGACGTAAGATATCGATACCACGAGTTTGATCTTCATTTGCGCCTTTGAGTTTTTCCAATGCACCACGAGCACGCACCAGAGCAACACCACCACCCGCTACAATACCTTCAAGAGCTGCAGCACGAGTTGCATGTAATGCATCTTCCACGCGCGCTTTTTTCTCTTTCATTTCGATTTCTGTTGCTGCACCGATCTTAATAACTGCAACACCGCCAGATAATTTAGCCAAACGTTCTTGCAATTTTTCACGATCGTAATCAGAAGTGCTTTGCTCAATTTCTTTTCGAATTTGATCAACACGCGCTTTAATATCTTTTGAATCACCTGAACCATCAATAATGGTTGAGTGTTCTTTGCTGACTGTAACGCGTTTTGCACGTCCAAGATCTTGCAGAGTTGCGCTTTCTAAACTCAAGCCCACTTCTTCAGCAATCACTTTCGCGCCAGTTAATATTGCAATATCTTGCAACATTGCTTTACGACGATCACCAAAGCCAGGTGCTTTCACTGCGCATACTTTCACGATACCGCGCATATTGTTCACAACCAATGTTGCTAATGCTTCACCTTCAACATCTTCAGCAATGATAAATAAAGGTTGGCCTGATTTAGCAACGGCTTCTAAAATAGGCAACATGTCGCGAATATTAGTAATTTTTTTGTCGTACAATAATACGAAAGGATTATCTAATTCGCAGAGCATGGTATCTTGTTTGTTAATAAAGTAAGGTGATAGATATCCACGGTCAAATTGCATACCTTCAACCACTTCAACACTGCTTTCAAAGCCTTTTCCGTCTTCAACAGTAATAACACCTTCTCTGCCGACTTTATCCATTGCGTGAGCAATTTGCTCACCGATTGATTCATCAGAATTCGCAGAAATAGTACCCACTTGTTTGATGGCATTATTGTCTTTGATCGGTTTAGACATTGAAATGAGTTCTTTAACTACTGCAGTAACACCTAAGTCGATTCCGCGTTTGAGATCCATCGGATTACGACCAGCAACTACGTCTTTAATTCCTTCAACCAAAATGCTTTGAGCTAATACTGCTGCTGTGGTTGTACCATCACCAGCATCATCCGCTGTTTTAGAAGAAACATCGGCAACCATTTTAGCACCGAGATTCTGACAGATATCTTCGAGTTCAATACTCTTGATAACTTCAACACCGTCTTTGGTGATTTTTGGAGCACCGTACGATTGTTGAATAACAACATTACGACCTTTAGGTCCTAAAGTTGTTTTTGCTGTATTCACAGCAAGATTAACACCCGCCACTAATAATTGACGAGCATCATCACTGAATTGAATTTGCTTTGCCATAAACTAATCCTCATTAATTGATTGCTATAAATTACGCTTCGACTACGCCTAATAAGTCGTCTTCGCGCATAACAAGTAATTCTGTTCCACTGATTTTAACTTCAGTACCTGAGTATTTACCGAACAACACTCGATCACCAACTTTGACATCAGGGGGCGTAATTTTACCTTCAATCACTTTACCTTTGCCGACTGCAACAACTTCACCTTGAACGGGCTTTTCAGTCGCAGAATCAGGTATCACAATACCACCACCAGTAGTACGTTCTTCCTCCATTCGCTTAATCACGATTCTATCGTGTAAGGGACGAATTTTCACGCTCATACGTTCATCACTCCATACTTAAAAATTAATAAGCCAACGGCTAAACCTACCCAGAATGGTCGCTTTAGCTGCCCCGTTAGCACTCTCGTGCTTAGAGTGCTAATGGTACTTATATGGGGATAGAAGTCAAGAATTCAAGAGTGAAATAGCGCCCCCGTTAAACGGGAGCGCTATGTTGATACAACCATCACTTATCGATGATGGTGGTGATGATGGTGCTTATAGCCATGATGATGATGGTGATGATGTCGCCAATGATAGTAATGTCGATGGTGATAAGGATGAACAACAACTGCATGATGATGCCCAAAATGAGTCACCGTCACTACTTTCGTAGCCTCAGCACTTAGACTAGTAACACCTATTAATAAAGACAGCATTGATCCTAAGATAATGCTTTTGATTGAACGAGCCATAATACATACCTCCTCATTTGCTGGATCACACTGTAAGTATAGCACTTCCCGCCCAGTTTATGCAGTCAATTACAAGGATTATGCGCAATTATTTGCTAATATTGCGTATTTTAGTCCGCATTTACTTACGCAAATAATCATGACAAAAGACCGATATTAAGGATATGATAGATTTGTTGAAATTCTTGACTATCAACTATGAGGTTTATGAGCATGATGATCACATTACAACGATGTTTCTTTGCAATTCTTCTATTCACAACCTCACTCATTACATTAGCTGACGAACCGACAAAACCTCTTGCTGGTGAAAAAGCCTTTGAATTTTCAATTAAAGCAACAAATTCTGAAACTATCGTCGCCGATTGGAATCTTGCGCCTGGCCATTATCTTTATCGTGATCGGATTTATTTCAGTTTAAAAGATCATAATCAAGGTGTGTTGGGCAACCCAATTTTACCTACGGGCACGATAAAAGAAGATGAATACATGGGAAAAACGACGGTTTACAATAATCATCTCAGTATTTCCATTCCCATCATGACTCACACAAAAGAACCTGTGCAATTATTAGTGAGTTATCAAGGATGTTCTATGGGCGGTTATTGTTACCCACCTATCACAAAATTAGTCGAACTTGATATGCAAAATAATTTTGGTCATATTGCGAAAGGAACTACCGTTGAAAATACTGCTCCTGAAGAACCCGTCGCACCTTATTCTGATCAAGACGAAATTCAAGATTTACTCGCATCGCACGCTATCATCACTATTATTCTCTCATTTTTAGGTATCGGTGTGCTATTAGCATTTACTCCTTGTGTTTTACCCATGATTCCAATTATTACCACAATTATTGTTGGACAAAAAAATATTCATACATGGAGAGGTTTTCGGTTATCACTGGTTTATGTATTAAGCATGTCGTTAACGTATGCACTAGCAGGATTACTTGTTGGTGCTGTAGGTGGAAGTATTCAAGTCATTTTTCAACAACCCTGGATTATTGTTCTTTCTGCAATTATTTTTGTAGCTTTAGCTTTATCTTTTTTCGGATTTTACGATATTAAATTACCAGAGAAATTTGAAAATACATTAACGTCTATCAGCAATCATCAAAAAAGTGGAAGTTATATTGGTGTTTCTATAATGGGTTGTTTAGCAACTCTGATATTATCTCCGTGTGTAACACCCGCGCTCGTCGGCGCACTCGGCTATATTGGTGACACTGGTGATGCATTACTTGGTAGTGTTGCACTTTTTTCACTGGGATTTGGAATGGGATTGCCCTTAATAGCAATCGGAACTGCTGGTGGAAAAATTTTACCCAAAGCCGGACATTGGATGGAGTCGATCAAATCATTATTTGGTGTACTGATGTTGGCCATGGCAATTTATATGTTAAGCCGAATTTTACCATCCTCAATAATATTAATATTATGGGGTGCACTGCTTGTGATTGTTTCTATGTTTTTGGGTACATTTACACCTGTTAGCGAAAATAAATGGGCGAGACTACGAAAAGGCACTGGAATATTATTACTCGTTTATGGAGTGATGATGCTGGTTGGCGCTGGTTTTGGAAATGACGATCCCATTCGGCCACTGGCCAATTTAGGCCATCCGAATATCACACTGGGTTCAACTTCGAATAAAGTTGAAACCGTAAAAAATCTCACTGATGTTCGACGTGAATTAGCGAAAAGTCGCGCAAAAGGAAAATTTTTATTACTCGATTTTTATGCCGACTGGTGTACTTCATGCTCATCCATGGAAAAACACACTTTCCAAGATCCCGAAGTGGCTAAATTATTACACGAATTTACTTTTGTTCGTGCTGATGTTACGCATAATGATGCAACCGATAAAGCGCTAGAAACCTATTTTAATGTGATTGCTCCACCGACCATTTTGTTTTTCGGCCCAGAATGCCGTGAACTCAAGCAATATCGGGTCGTGGGAGAAATGAATGCAGAAAAATTCAAAGCCCTGCTTCAGATGATTTTAGCCGATGAAGAATTACACAAAAAACAAGCCCAGCAAAAAGACAAAGATGATGATGGGAAGATTTGCATCTAATAAGAATGATGGTATGTAATGGTGGCACAAAATGTAGTAGATCGACTACAAAGTGTGCGCATTTATCAATATAGAAAAATACCTATTCCACTCCACCTTTGAAACCAATATGCTGGCAAAATGCATTAATGTCGTCTAAATTGAAGAGATCATCTTCGAACTGGACAAAATCGGGAAGATAGGGCAGAATCAGAGCCTTGCCTCAAAAGAGGCCCTATTCTATCCGATTGAAAGGGGTTGTAACAGTGGATATCCGTAAAATTCGTAAGTTGATTGAACTAATCAACGAAACCGGGGTTGCCGAGATTGAAGTGCACGAAGATAAAGAATCGGTGCGTATCAGCCGGTATTCGCATGCACCTGCACAGTCTACTCCTGTTCAGTATGTCCCACAAATTGAGCCACATCATGCACCAGCATCGGCTCCTGCTCAAGCTCCCCATCACGCTCCTGCAGCCACTGCTCCAAAAGAAGCAGCTCCAACAAAGGGCTACACAGTCAAATCCCCGATGGTAGGTACTGTCTATCTAGCCCCCACTCCTGGCGAAAAGCCTTTCGTGGAAGTGGGTCAACGCGTGGAAGTGGGCGACATCTTGTGCCTAATCGAAGCGATGAAAATGTACAATCAAATAGAAGCTGACAAAGCCGGCGTCATCAGCGCACGATTAATTGACAATGAATCGCCTGTTGAATTCGATCAACCACTGTTTATCATTGAGTAATCATACATGGTGAAAAAAGTCTTAATCGCTAATCGCGGCGAAATTGCGTTACGTATTTTACGAGCTTGCAAAGAGCTCAGCATCAAAACAGTGGCAATTTATTCTAGCGCTGACGTAGATCTTAAACATGTGCGCCTAGCAGACGAAGCAATCTGCATTGGCCCACCGAATGTTGCAAAAAGTTATTTAAACGTACCAGCCATTATTAGCGCTGCGGAAATTTCTGAAGCCGACGCTATTCATCCGGGATACGGCTTTTTATCTGAAAATGCAGATTTCGCTGATCAAGTAGAAAACAGCGGATTTATTTTTATTGGGCCGCGAGCAGATACTATTCGCACAATGGGCGACAAAGTATCGGCCATTGAAGAAATGATAAAAGCCGGTGTTCCAACAGTACCAGGCTCAAATGGAAAATTAGGTCATAATAATGAAGAAAATTTAAAAATCGCCAACGAAATTGGCTTTCCAGTCATTATTAAAGCATCAGGTGGTGGTGGCGGACGTGGCATGCGTATAGTGCGAAATGCAGACGAATTAACTTCGTTAATCGCGATGACTCGCACTGAAGCAGAAGCCGCTTTCGGAAATCCCGATGTTTATATGGAAAAATTTCTTGAGCATCCACGTCATATTGAAATTCAAGTATTAGGTGATGGACAGGGAAATGCAATTCATTTAGGTGAACGAGATTGCTCGGTTCAAAGACGCCATCAAAAAGTAATTGAAGAAGCACCTGCTCCAGGAATTACCGAAGAAGAAAGACAACGCGTGGGAACGCGATGTGTAAAAGCGTGTCAAAAAATGAAATATCGTGGCGCTGGCACATTCGAATTTCTCTATGAAAATGGGGAATTTTATTTCATCGAAATGAATACGCGTGTGCAAGTTGAACATCCTGTAACTGAAATGATCACCGGCATTGATATTGTAAAAGAACAATTATTAATAGCAAGCGGGCAAAAACTTCGTTACAAACAGTCTGATATTACAATAAAAGGCCACGCAATAGAATGCCGTATTAATGCGGAAGATCCACGCTCTTTCCTACCCTCTCCAGGAAAAATTAATTTATTTCACGCACCAGGTGGCCCTGGAATTCGTGTGGATAGTCATATTTACACTGGCTATTCTGTTCCACCCTATTATGATTCAATGATTGGCAAAATTATCAGCCATGGTGAAAACCGGGCCAACGCAATTGCAAAAATGCGTAATGCCTTATTTGAATTGATCGTAGATGGGATTAAAACAAACATCGAGTTACATCAAGATATTCTGTCTGACCCTCATTTTCAGAAAGGGTGCCAAAACATTCATTTCCTAGAAAAAAAATTAGCCTCTGAAAAACAGTAGAATCAGCTTATGCCTTTTTTACAGATGACATTAGCCACGACTCGAGATCAAGCTGAAAAATTGAGTAATGCTTTAGAAGATCTAGGCGCACTTGCGATTACTTTACAAGATGCCCAAGATCAACCCATTTATGCTCCGGGACTAGGAGAAACTCCTCTGTGGGATCACATCAAGCTGACTTCCTTATTTGACGAATACGCTGACGTGCCAAACATTATGACTGATTTGCAAAAACAATTTGGGCATGAACTTTTTAATCATCACAGTGTTGAATTAATAGTAGACCAAGCCTGGGAACATACTTGGAAAAATGATTTTAAACCACAATGTTATTTAAATAAATTATGGATTTATCCAAGCTGGGATATACCAAAAGAACGCCCTCCAAATAGCTTAATTCTTGATCCTGGAATGGCCTTTGGCACAGGAAAACATCCAACCACACAATTATGTTTAACATGGTTAACACAAAATATATCTCAACAAAATCTCGTTATAGATTACGGTTGCGGTTCTGGAATATTAGGAATAGCCGCTATTAAACTTGGCGCCAACAAAGTATTTGCAGTTGATAATGATCCGCAAGCCTTAACTTCAACTCGTGAGAATTCAGAGTTAAATGAGATTTCTTCTGAACAGCTACGCACATTTTTACCGGAAGAATTACCGCCTGTACATGCTGATGTTTTAATCGCGAACATTTTAGCATTGCCCCTCATTGAATTATCCCCCCATTTTTCTCAGCTTCTAAAACCAGGCGGAAAAATCGTGTTATCAGGAATCCTTGCCAACCAAGTCGATGCGATAAAAACAGCCTACTCCACCTGGGCTACTTTCGACCCCCCCGAGCTCCAACAAGACTGGGCATGCCTTTCTGGGCGCAGAGTCTGACCCCCTCTCTTTTCTTGATTAATGTCCCCAAATCTTATATCATTAAAACCTATGATTAAAATCAAAAAATCATAGTATTTATGTTTATATGATTTGGTAGTTTCAGGCATGAAAGAAAACATTCTAGAACTCTTAGATACAATTATAGATCACCAGGAACAGATACAAGACAGAAACATTTATAGGCTTATAGAAACAGCAATCAATTTTATTGGCAAGGAAGTCAACCTCGAAGGGGAAGTAATCAAATTATCGTGGAGCCATATTGAATCCTATTTAAATACATGGGTACCCGATGGACATGATTTGCACGGCATGATTGATTCTACTTTTCGCGCATTCAGGTTAAAAATTGATCCCGCGTATGGTAAAGGCTTGTGCCATATCGTTTTCAAGGAAGCTCAAGAGCAAATCGCACTAGCCTATGTTGATTTTTTAAAACCTATTTTGATTCTTAGAAATACAGAGTATCCGAAAATAATCGACAATGGTGTTGTTCTGACGGAAGAGCAATTTTTCTTTTGCCAACGTTTTGTAATAAATAAAAACGGGAAAATCGTTTTACGAGACCCTAAAAGCCTACTCAATAATGATATGCTTTTAAAAACCTTGCGCGCCGACGCCTTCGACTTTAGCTATCAATTTATTTTAGGTATCATCCCGGGTGAAAATGGAACCAGACGACTTCAAAATATACGCCCCAAAAATCGAAAGCCCTACGTCATCACACCAAAAGGAACTATCGAAAAAAGACTATCTAAACAACCAACACACAGCCCAGAAGAGAAAGCAGGTTTTTCTCAAGTTCAATCTTGCACCCTCATCGACAAACATTTATTGAGCCCCCCCTTTGGTTTTACCAAAAGTAGAAATGCCAAACTCTATGGTTTAATGACTGATAGCAGGGACGCATTGATTACTCGTCTATTAACGAATGACTCAGGAACAGTGTCACGAATATTTGACCATGATTCTCATGAATCAGCTCGAAGCAGCTGGTCCTACATCGCTTATAATACTGATAAGCATTTTTTCTCTAATACGGAAATCAATGAATTCAAAATCAAAAATATTGAGTCAAGGAAAAAAAATGGTTATACAAACGAACTACTAGCGCGATTGAGATTCAATCCCTACCGAAGTGTCGTAACCATTTGCACAGACACTTTAGAATCACGATTACTCGCGTATGATTTCGCTCAAGAATTATTGGAGCACTATTATGACTACGCGCAACAAATGGGTATTACTTTAAATCCAAATTTCCAATTACCTATTATTTTTTATGTTGAGAATGAACGAGGCTATAAAAAAAGTAATCGCCATGATATAAAATTATACACCAACGATATGCATCAAAAAGATCAAGAGGAGGCTCTAGCGATATACAGTGACATCGATCGTAAGACAGAAAACTATAAACACAATGACTACGAGTTTCTATTGGGCTTACCTGCAATTACCCTTCAAATCTTGTTAGAACCTGTAACATGCCTTTGGTCTTCTGATTCAAAAGTGCCGTTAGCTCTTGCCATGATGCGTAATAGCAATGTCCGCATGTTGATGCGTTTATTGAGACTTGGTAAAAAAACACAACCCGATATTCGTAGAGAGCTGGTTGAATTTATTGTAAATAATAAACTACTTAAACAGAATGATC
Source organism: Pseudomonadota bacterium (assembly GCA_029777855.1). Lineage (GTDB taxonomy): Bacteria > Pseudomonadota > Gammaproteobacteria > JAIEPX01 > JAIEPX01 > JAIEPX01. Next base: position 23,653 of record JAKORL010000143.1, on the reverse strand, counting down.
GGGCTATCACTGGGTTAATTATCGATGAACAATTTGATATTGCGAATACGTTCATTGCTGAAACACAATCTGTCATAAACAATTTACCTGGAGATCATCGATGCAACTTCTCCCGTTTAGTCGATCATATTCAAGATAAAGGCAATCCTCGTCATATAAAATATACTGGTCTTGAACAAACCTGGCTTGAAGGCCAAATCAATAACTGGATTCCCATAACCCTTTTTATCAAAGAACATCCTGAATTACCCCGCATTTTTTTAGGAGAATTACTCCATATCGCCTGTAGAACAAAAGAGCATAATGCCGCAAAATTTCTTTTAAAACACGGCGCACCTATGAATGCCAATAATAGCTATACCGATATTGCCCCCATATGCATAGCCGCAATCAATAAAGACTGGGAGATGGTCACATTATTTTGCAAATACAAGAGTGATATTGACGATACCTTTGAATTCGGCTTCGCGTTATTCTTAGCCATCAGTGATGGCCAACACGATCTAGCAAAACAGTTATTACAATCAGGCGCGAAAGCCACTTGGCGTAATAATGCCCACCACACTATTGAAGATCGATTGAGATCGACGTTAAGCCTAGCACTAGAAAGCGGTTTCGATGAACTATTACCACAATTAATTGAATATGAAAAAACATCCGTCGATATTCATGCTGTTTTTCGTTCTGAACAAACATTAAAACTCGCACTTGCAAGAGGCAATCTTTTTGCAGTGGAATTAATTCAAGAAAATTTTGGACCCATAACCTTAAACAGCCTTGATCATGAGCCACCTATTTACCAACAAGTATTAGTAGCATTTACCAACGGAGGCCGACCTGAAGCGAACAAAGTTTTACTGAATTACTGTCGTCAGCATCAATTATTACCAACCGATCATGATTTGACTATTTATCCTAGCGAGTGGTTAATAAGCTTATTACAACACCGGTTCGATGTTAAAGATAGTGTCAATGTTGTTGAAGGTTTGCGACTAATATTACCTTTTTTTCGTCACGAACAACTGAAAAATCGTTGCGTAGAAATATTAATAGACTTCGTACTGAAAAACACTTTTGAAACATTACAACCACAAGAAAATTTTCCCACACAAGGATGGCGGACTCTTTTAGCTAGCGATGACGTTGGAAAAATAGTCATTGCTAGCATTTTGAAAGATCTCCCTCAAAAGATTAGAGATACTTTGGAAAGACGGCCTACAATTGAGAAAACGACTGAGACAATGAGCATGACGCCTATCAGTTTGGCAGCTCATGCAAACGAGTGGGAAATAATTCAGCGAATTAGCAACTACCCTACCGATCCTGAAGATAAATCTGAATACGGATACGCCTTATTCATTGCACTTCAGAATGGGCTTTTTCCACTGGCAAGATTATTATTGGCTGCTGGAGCAAAACCCACTTGGCGAAATAATCCACGTAATTCGTGTCATTTGATATCCACAGTCTGGGTTGCCATTGATTTAGATTTTAATGAACTATTACCCGAATTAATTGAACACGAAAAACAATATCATGACGAAGATTCTCTTATACGAATAGAAGCTGCGCTTGAGCATGCTCACAATAAAAACAACCATCATGCAATTAATATTCTTCAAGATAAATGGGGACCGATAACATTATTTGATGATAACAATCTAATACGCAGCATTTGTCAACGCGTCTTCGTGATATTGAAAATTGGAGGAGAGATCAAGGCTAAGGAGCGATTACAGCAATACCTATCGCAATATCGATTACTGCCCAGCGACAGCGATCTGATGGCTTACGTACAAGAGTGGAGAGAAAGATTATTTCAACATCCCATTAGTCACTACCTATCAATGAACGATACTTTTTATGATGCCCTGAAGTTACTCATGCCCAGTATTACTCCAGATAAAATTAAAGCCAAATGCACTTCAGCATTAATCAATTGGATATTCAAAGAGCCCAACTTATCAGCATTAATTGCTAACCTATCTTGCCTAAAAGATCAGAATACACTAAAAATTCTCGGAGACAATGTGATTGACGACCTGAGGAAGTCTCTTGATTATCAACATTGGAACAAACTGATATCAAATGAAAAGGATCAATCAAGATCTAGTGGCATTAGACCTATCAGTCGAGCCGCAATGGAACAAGACTGGGTATTTGTACGGCAATTTGCAGAACACCCAACCGATATTGATGATCAATGTGAATATGGTTATGCCCTGTCGGCTACACTCAACGCGGGGCAGGAAGAATTGGCAGAATTATTGTTTCTAGCTGGCGCCAAACCCACATGGCGCAATAATGTAACTCATACATTCGAAGATAAACTGAAGTCCACAACCTGGGCTGCATTAAATTGTGGATCCAATAAATTATTGCCCCAATTAATCGATTATGAAAAAAACTATGTCGATGCGTATACGATGTTAAGATTCGAGCACGCACTGGATCGAGCTTATGAAAAAGATAATCATGAAGCTATAAATCTTATTCAAGAAAAAGTAGGCCCTATAACGTTGATTGATCCCACTAATACTGCTATCAGTATCTGCCGGCGAGTCTTAATCTTATTAAGCATTGAAGGTCAGCCTCAAGCAGAAAAACGCTTGCTGACTTACTGTAGACAATACCATTTATTACCTGACGAAAAAGAATTAACTACCCATGCGCAACTCTGGGTTGCGGGCTTATTTCAACGTCAATTGTTCGCTAAAGATGCGTGTCTTGCTGTAGAAGGACTGCGAATCATCATGCCACATCTATGTACCGTGCTGGTATCTTTCCCTACTGCGGGCATTCGTAAACTGGCATTGAAAAAGATGGTGCAGTGGATAATGCACTATAAAGAACCCACTTTATTTGGACTAATGACGGAAATCTCTCAACTCGAAAATCAGGATATACGGCATTATTTTGCGTATATAGTGATTAATACTCTATTAAAATACCACCCCCTTAATATTTCATTAATTCGAGAAATAATAAGGCTTAATTTTTCGGCAGGTTTCGGGAAAGAAATATGGAAAATGGCTCTTGATAGTCGTTGCGATAAAATAAGGACTCGTAAAGATTGGGGAAACAAAAGTGATGATGAGGCGCTGCTACTTTTTGAAATACACCCCATGATGCCAGAGGATTTTCTCGCTAAAATCTATGATAGTGCCATTCATCGATATCAACATAAGATTACACGAGCAGTTATTACTAGACCTGATCTCAGCCAGAAAACAAAAAGAAAAATCTTAAAATTTGGACTGTGCACTAATCTATGGGCAAAAGAAACCGATAGAATGATTCCATTAATGATGAGTTTGAATTTTCCAGTTGCTATTAAGCATTTGGTAAAAGCTTCGCATCATATGGATAAAGATCTATTTGACCAACTGATCGATCATCTAGACAAAGTGGAGTATTCTAAACCTGAATACTTATGGGAATACGTAAAGATTTTTAATCCTGATTTCCCTACGGATTTTAAGCGTGAAAAAAAACTGATCGCTTTATTGGGCCCTTCGATGCTAAGGCATATTGTACTCATCCATTGGCTTATAGAATACCATAAAAAAGGCGATTTCCCTAATTTATCCCGATTTTATAATGATAATGAGTTAAGTAAAAAACATTATTGCGGAGGCCTGCTGTACGATTTCAAAAACCCAAAAGACACCGATAATAATATACTAATTGCCCTCAATACTTATTTTTGCGATGAAAATATATTACCCAAGGAAGATATTTTAATAGAAACCTTTAGCAAAATAACACGTCAAATTGAACCTGCACCAAACCCGAACGAAGTGAAACCTATTGGTTTTTTCAAAAAAACATTTTTTAACCTAACCAGTCATCGTCAGGACGAAAATAGCTCTTATCACACACGGCATCTCAAAGAAATGCAAGAAAGGGCAGAAAATCTCTATCGCTATATGCATGAGCTCGACCAGTTGTTGAGAAAACACGAAGCTTCTGTAGAAAATAACGAAAATGCTCAACTGCAATTGAGACCAAGCTCTCCAGTCGCTTTATCTTCGCAGTAAATGAACTTAAAAAAGATCGAAATACACAAAGACCTCAACTCTTCTGTCATCGCGAGCGCAGCGTGGCGATGACTTGAAACGTGCAAAGAATTTGATCTTCTCAACTATGAAAATTTTATTGCTTATGGTAAGAGGTTCAAGTCACGTTTATTTCAGGACGTCGATTGGAATAAACACAGTGCCACTGACCGTTTTCAACAGTGAGATAGGAGACTGCGCCTGTTTTTAATTTTACATTGTGCTCTGGCGCAAAGCGCGCGATTCCATTACTCGTAACCACTAAAATTATTTGATCAGGAATTTTTTTTTCCATTCGGTCTGCAAATACTTGCCATTCGGCGGTTATTTTTTCAGGATCAACATTCCAGCCTGGAGGAACGATATTATTTTTTTCCCAATTGTCTAATGCAGCCTGGCCAATACGCGCTACGACTTCTGTCTCAGGCTTTCCTTCATCAGGCCCGTAGTCAATTTCATCAAAAGTATGAAGAGGATGAATCATTAATTGTAAGTGCATCTTCGCAAGTATTATTTCAGCCGTTTGTACAGTACGCTTTAATGTACTCGTATACACAGTTTGAATGTTAGGATGATTTTGAAATATATACTCACCTAATTTTTTAGCTTGCTCTTTTCCACTGTTTGATAGAGGAATATCAGTACCTCGCCCAACGCGCAACACAGTATCACCGGGATCAAAGGTATTACCATGCCGTGCAATTAGTAAATGAATCATTTAATTAGTTTCCTGTGCAAGTAACAATTGCTCTGCTTTTTTTGCATCTTCCTGCGTATCTACACCTGACATACTCGGGAAATGCCCATAATCTACTTTCACTGCTTTAATTTTTAATCCATTTTCTAAAAACCGAAGCTGCTCCAATCCTTCCAAAGCCTCGTAATTTCCTTCAGCTAAACTAACAAATTTTTGAAGCGCCGAAAAACGATAACCATATAATCCTATATGTCTAAAAATAGGAGATAAGGTCTGTTGCTGTCTTAATTTTTCTTCTTGTCGTAAAGCGGGGATGATTTGTTTAGAAAACCACAAGGCATTATTATTCTCATCAACAATTGCCGTTGTCCCGCTAAAGGGCCGCTGTAATTTACTTTCTCTTAAATCATCCAATGCATCCCACGACAATTGAGCGACTGGCGTCGCAACATCACAGGCGGGATTATTCATTAATGAATTAATGATAGCTGACACAAAATGCGGCGGTGTCAGTGGCGCATCGCCTTGCAAATTAACCACAATTTCAGGCGTTGTTTTCAACCCTAAACACGCTGCAAGCGCACGATCAGATCCTGTTTTACACTCTTCAGGTGTCATCACAACCTCAGCACCCAAATCTGCTGCGTGCTTCTGAATACGATCATCATCGGTAGCAACATAAATTGCTACATCACGGACATTCTGAGAAGCAGCACACGCCACCTCATAAACCCGCTGAAGCAACGTTTTACCCGCGATCATGGTCAGCGGTTTCCCTGGAAACCGTGTAGAACCGTATCGGGCTGGGATAATTATTACTGAGCGCGCCATTATATTTCCTCTGGTTTAAGCCACATGCCTATACTATCAGGCTCTGAGCCATACAGAAAGCGCTGAACGTTGGACTTCCCAACGTTGTCAACGTTGGCTATTATTAAACCAGCTTTAATGAATCATTCCGGAGGGAATTAACGATGAAACTTAGATCTCTTATTTTATCAGCCGTCATACTCGGAGGGAGCATGGAAATATTAGCAGCTGAATCGGCCACTCAAAAAGCCACCCTGGGCACATGGGGTATAGACCTTAGCAGCATGGATACTTCAGTCAAACCTGGTGATGACTTTTTTCTCTACATGAATGGCTCGTGGCTTAAAAATGCAAAAATACCTGCGGATCGATCAAGCACAGGTTCATTTCAAAATCTGCAAATCTTGAGCGAAAACCGAATGAAAGATATCGTGACCGATCTTCAATCAAAACCGTATGAAAAATTATCTCCAGAAGAAAAAAAGATTCGCGATCTCTACGAAGCCTTTATTGATACCGATAGCATTGAGAAAAAAGGATTAGAACCCGTAAAAAAAGATTTACAATGGCTTGCATCATTGAAAAATCATACAGAAATTGCTGCTGCAATGGGAAATCCAGGCCGTGGCACTGATAGTTTATTTGCAACTCATATCGATGCCGATGCCAAAGATTCTAATAAATACGGTTTTTATATTCGTCAAGCAGGATTGGGTTTACCGGAACGCGATTATTATCTACGCAAAGATCCCCAATTAGAAACGACACGCCAAGCCTATAAACAACACTTAAGTAAAATGCTATCGCTGGCAGGCATAAAAGACGCTGACGCTCGGGCTGCTGCCGTGTTTGAATTAGAAACAAAAATCGCTCAAGCCTCTTGGCCCGCAGCAGAACGTCGAGAAGCTGATAAAACGTATAATCCCATGAGTATTAAAAAACTGGAAAAATTAGCGCCCGATTTTCCTTGGCTGGAATTTTTTAAAGCACAAGGATTAGCTCCAAAATCATCTAAAGGTGAACGTATCGTTATCGCAGCTGAAAATACCGCTTTTCCTGAATTAGCTAAAATTTTCAAAGAAACACCTGTTGCGGTGTGGCAAGATTGGCACACGATACATTATTTACAAAATATGAGCGCATATTTACCTAAAGAAATTGATGATACGGTATTTGATTTTTATGGAAAAGTTATCGGGGGACGTGAACAACAAATGGAACGTTCCACTCGTGGAGTTCATTTGCTCGATACTCGATTAAGCCATCCATTTGGAAAATTATATGTTGCTCGTTATTTTCCACCGCAATCTAAAGCTAAAATGCAAAATCTCATTGATAATCTATTGAAAGCTTACGATGCTGATATTCGCCAACTCCCTTGGATGACAGAACAAACACGTAAAAAAGCGCTGGATAAATTACATGCCTTTAAAGCACATATTGGCTACCCTGATAAATGGCGAGATTTTTCAAAACTGAGCATCGATAAAAATGATTTAATCGGAAATATTCAACGCAGCGATATTTTCGAGTGGAATTATCGCATGAACCGCATCGACAAACCTACAGACCGCAATGAATGGGAAATGACCCCACCGATGATTAATGCTTATTATACTGAAACATTTAATTCCATCTTTTTTCCCGCTGGAATTCTTCAAGCGCCGTTTTTTGATCCTAATGCAGACGACGCTGTTAATTACGGTGGAATTGGCGCTGTAATCGGCCATGAAATTAGCCATGGTTTTGACGATCAAGGATCGAAATACGATGGCCAAGGTCGATTAATTAGCTGGTGGACGAATGAAGATCGCAAAGCATTTGAAGATCGGACATCAAAATTAGTTGCCCAATTTAATGCCTTTGAGGCGCTTCCTGATATGCACGTAAACGGACAATTAACGCTAGGTGAAAATATTGGTGATCTTTCAGGTGTTGCCATTGCACTCAAAGCTTATCGTCTGTCACAAAACAACAAAACCGATACTAAACTGGATGGATTTACGGGTGACCAACGTTTCTTCATGGCCTTTGCGCAAGTCTGGCAAAGCAAATACCGAGACAGTGAGCTGCGTAAATTAGTGCTCTCAAATCCTCACAGCCCACCCAATTTTCGTGTCGTTGGCCCTCTGCGTAACATTGACGAATGGTACCAAGCATTCAATGTGAAATCCGAGGATAAAAACTATCTGTCACCTGATCAGCGGGTTAAACTGTGGTGATGATATTCTGAAGAGCACAGATTTAGGAAAAATTCGGCAACGTCTTCTTTCAAGTCATCGCTAGCAAAGCGTGGCGATGACTTGATTTGCAGCATCAACTGACTGATCCCTCTGCTAACCTAATATCCAGGTTTAAGAATTCCATTGATTATATACTAAAATAATGGTAAGATTAGCCTATTTTTCCAAGTATTAACACTGAATAGGCATGAAATGAACAGAGATGGCGAAATACCCTTAGATAATCTAGATCCGAAAGGCAAAAAAACAGAACCCAGATTAACCCCTACTCTTCTAGAGCCCGAGCAACCAGGTCCAGATGCTCTAGCTACCGCCTCTACTCCTGCAGATCAAACTGCTATGGTGCCAGAAAAATTACCCAAACCAAGCAGAGAAGAAAACGGGCTTTTTTTTGGTTATTTACCTACAGAAATTTTCTTACACTTATGCAGTTTTTTGGATATGGACTCTCTTATAAGTTTAATCAGAGTAGAGAGGAAAATGATAGTCGATGTGCTAGACTGCCAAAGACGAATGCTCCTAAAGGAATTCCATATACCTCTTGAGCTGTCTCATACTTTTGACCATCCACATCTGGTATACCAGCGCCTTACAACACTGGCTAACCACCCATCCGATGATGAACTAAATTTATTTCAAAAAATTCGATACGCCTTCTGTGCTCCAGGGTATGACCCTTTTTCAATGCCATGGCTATTTTTTCCTTTCACCAAGAATTTTCATGATCGATTTATCAGTCAGCTCAACGAAGATGGAGTAGTCTTTCAAGCGTATTACTTAGATATGGCATGCCGAGTTGGTAATTTAGCCTTTGTTCAGTTTATGATTCGGAAATATGGTTGCAAACTCAATTCTGAACATCTTAAATATGCGTGTAGTTCTGGGAATTTAGACTTAGTAAAATTATTGACTGAAAACTATAGACTCAAGCCTTCAAGCACTGCACTGACTAATGCAGCAATATCTGGCAATGTATCACTGGTAGAATATCTTACACAAAAATTCAAATTACAACCCAACACACACACTTTAGACTGCTCATTATTATCTGCCAATTGTGAGGTGGTTAAATATTTACGAAATAATTACCAAATCGAACATGGCGTCAACGCCTTAGACTTTGCTATTAAGAGTGGGAACATTGAATTAGTTAATAGTCTACCCCCAGACCTAACTACTGATTATATCGACTCAGATCTATCGAATAAAACGATGAGTTTACAATTAGTTCAGACTCTCATTGAAACGAAAAATTTTGTTCCCACTCAAAAAACACTCAACAAAGCGCTTGCCGGAGTTCATCACGATCTCATCGAATTTATAATCACTACTATATTTAATACCACTCCCGATCATTCATTTGATTTTAGCTGCTGTTGTCTTTCAGGTAACATTGATTTTGTAAAAAGTATAATCGAAGAAAAAAATCAAGCGCCAGACTTAAATTGGTTGCTCTGCGCAATTTTCTCTGGGAACGTTTTATTAGCAAAATATCTCATCAAAACCTTTGAGCTCGACCCAAAAAATATTGACCTTTGGAGATTTAAAGAACCTCACATCTGTATGGAACCTTTTGTTTTTTGTCATGTCCCCATGGCCAAATTTTTAATCGAAGAACATGGTTGCACCCCAATTCAACGTAGATTTGAAGATTATATTCGAGGAAAAAACTTACCTCTTGCGCAATACCTATTTACTGAATGCGGATTTCGCTTAAAAGCCAAATGGCTACAAGAAATGGATCACGATAGTGTTTTCGGTCACATATGGATGGATGGAGGCCCATTTGAACAACTGCTCGAAATGGGGCGACAACTTCAAATAAAAGAATACCGATACGCAGCTCTTTTTCAACACTTCTACCGACAACAGCTTTCCTCCAAACCACTATTTCGTGCATTTAGATTGAAAGAAAGCTACCGTTTTGAAGAACTTCAGCCCGAACTTGATTTGAGTGACTTAGGGGGAACACTCATTTCAGCCATGAGTCTTTTCATTAGACAGCGAATGCAACATTGCACTTACCTTGAAATTGCCCCGCCCTGCTCGTTCAAAAAACAAAATGCTCATGCTGTATTGCGAAAAGTGGCTGAATCTGTAAAGCAAAAATTTGAGCAGACAGGTAAGCCTACGAAAAAAATTCTAATCCCATTTTCAATAGACCAAAACGATCGTGAATGGCACCTCTTAGAACTCAGCTTTAAAACAACCCTTGAAGCAAAAATCTATGGTACCAAGGATTACTTTTTCTGTAGAAATGACGACCCCAATAGAGAATTTGTACATGAATGGAAATATGATGACAGAAGCCACTTTACTGAATCATCGGAAGAAGAGATACTCAATGGACACTTCTCGTCAATTTTAACCTGTGTGGAAAATACGCTTGGTCCGTTAACCAATAAAGCATACTGTCAATCAATCCAGTCCAGATCACCTAACTCATCTGTATTTTCATTGCTCATGACGATGCTAGAAAATCTTCAACTGATAAATTCCGACAAAATGTATAAAGGAGAAAAATCCTCTCACCGATTCAATTACGACAATGGCGGCACTTTTTTATCTACAATGGTTACTACTCATTGGCGGGCAGAAGTCCTGGGTTTTATTTCTGTTAATTTTAATAAAATTCCAGCGTTGATACAGAATGGCTTTGGCAAAACGGATGATACCTCTGATTTAGAAAATAATCTCTCCGCCGCACCCAAGCTGATTTCATATTCTGAGCTTGATGGTTCAAAGGAAGTCACGAAAAAAAATGTCGATTATTTTCTCTTTAAAGAAGCCTTCTTAGAAACTTTTGAATTTGATGGATACGACATCACTACGCAAGAATTCCTACCCGCTTTTCCAGAAGACCCTACACGAAAATATAAATTCCCTACTCAAGCATTAACATTTTGGACCGCTGTGATGATCTTTTTTGGAATTCCCAGTCGCCCGGAGAAAGCGAGTCTTGATGAAGGCGCCGTATGGACATTGCGTCAAACCATTCGAAATTTCTTCGGTGGCTGGAATCCAGTTTTATATAATGAAGATACTGGTGAAGATAATATCGAAGGAAAAGTACTCGTTAATATACTCTTGACAATGATACCTGTAAAAATTGCACTTGGATTATTTAAGTTAGCGACTATTCCTTTTAAAACAATACTGAATACAATTAAATTATTCACTGAATTTCTTCCTACTATCGCATCAAAAAAGACAGATCAATGGAGTCGTACACTTTATAACCTACGCCTAAAAAAAGTTCGTCACGCCCAAGGACTACTATCGGTAATTTTTGCCTATTTAATCTACGGCACCTTATCATTCTTAAATGGCACCGTGTTTATTTCTTTAAAATTATTACAACTTGCTTTTAGAACCATCACATCGCCTGAAAAAAGCACAAGAATGGCCTGGTCTCATGGTATAAATGAGGAGAGCTCAATAGCTTTTGGTGTTATCGCAGTGTTGTACAGTTTATTTTTTACACTCGTATTCTGGGCGATTATTACAGCACTCGCGTGGAATCTGGTAATACCTGCACTCGCATCTCAATTTCCTGTACTCGTCGGCTTAGCAGCAACCTTTATTCACTCTCCGCTAATTGCACCGGTTGCAGCATCCATAAAAGCAACATTTTTATCCCTATCGATAGCTGCTGGGGACCTCAGTGTATCCGCTGTCATTCATTTGATAATACTTCTTTCAACCCCTATTATTCTTATTACTTGCTCCAAACTTTCCGACGCATTTAGCGACCTGTGGGCACGCTGGATTCCTAAAAAGTCACCATCCAACCTGCAGGAACTCAAAAATGAATATGCAGATGATAGCAACCCAACTAGCAAAAACCTGGACTCCTCGCAAAATAAAACCGAAGAAGTTTTAGCGCTTGTTACCGAGGCTGCAAAAGGTGAAAGAAGTGCTGCTCTTAATGCAGTTAATCTGGATGCTATTGAAGGCCGCACCGATGAAGCTCTCACTCCACCAGCTTCGCCTCCCCAGAAACGTCTCAATCAGGTCTCAGCGACCGATGCAAACACACCTAAACTTGGTAATTAAGTCTTATAGTGCATAAACCTCGAACTCGACCGCATCTTATTACAGTGCTATTATGCCTCTTTTTCAACGAAGCGATTTCCATGTCAAAAGCAGAAGAAACAACAGAAATATCTAATACTGCACTCACTGTGCAATCCACTCCTTTGCGCGAATTAATTCGCCAAGCGTTAATGCGTTACTTTAAACAATTGGATGGTGCTCATCCTGCAAATTTGTACGAGCTTGTGTTAGAAGAGGTGGAGTTACCCCTATTGGAAATCGTGATGGAATTTACACAGGGCAATCAATGTAAAGCGGCTGAACTGTTAGGTATCAGTCGTGGAACGCTGCGCAAAAAGCTGAAGGGAAAGAGGCAGATCTAAAAGGAAGGGGTCAGATCTAAGATTTATACATACTCTGGAATGAGAGATCGGCATTTCTAATTCCCAGTATGTATAAATCTTAGATCTGACCCCTTCCTCCTTGCTGCCTCAGCTTTTTTCAAATACTCCCATCACCTCTCGATACAATATAGCCATCGATAGTGCAGAAAATGGAATTAACCAAACGAATATAATTATTAATGTCCAAAATATAGGATGAATATTAGATGCCAAAAGCATAATTACAATAGCCGGAACTAATATAGTCACCAACAAGACAATGACCACGGCTCGACACACTTCAAACCAATGGAATCCCACTACTCTTCGACTAGTTTCCAAGGCACCCCACGTTGTTAGTTTTCGGTCAGCTAATAATGGCATTGCAAAAAAGTAGCTCACATACGCATAGAATCCTATTGTAATAGCCAATGGAATACATAACCAATTGGCATATGAACCAATAAAGCCTGATAGGTATTTAAAAGCTGGGCCCGTCAAAAATGTTGGGATATATTGAAAGAAAATTGAGATCCATATATCCGCTAGAAAATAGCGCCAGGGTTTTTGATAATAACTAAAAATAGTGCCTACTCGCGCTGGCAAACCGCTTGCACGTCGAATAGCCATCATTAATATTCCGGCAAGTATTGGAAGAAATAAAAAAAGCGCTGCAAATTCAAAAACGACGGGCAATACTTGCATCGAGATCGGTACAGGATCCTTGGCTTCTATAATCTTACTGATTTGATCCCAATTAAAAGGGACATCGCTAAATACTATCCCTGATGTCACATATAATGCAGTGCCTAATAGCACTAATCCTATTATCATCAAGAAACAAATACCCATCGCTTCCCAATACAGAGTCTTAAAACCCCGCGTTTTTTCCCAAGCCTCATCAAAGATGTTTTTAATAGAAAAACTATACTCACCTGCCAATGCCGCTTGAAGCCGAGCATCGGTAGATCTTTGAGTTTGAGGGGTTAGTGATTGGTCAGTGGGTAACATATTGCGTTCCTTATTTGAGTAACTCAACTATGCATCCATGCTATCATGTTTCGTTAGGAAAGAAAGGGGTCAAGTCTAAGATTCCTAGGCTAAGCGTTTGGCAAATAGTTACGTACTAGCCAAAGAATGTAGCAATCTTAGACTTGCCCCCTTTCCCTTAGCTTATTCTCTATTATCGGACGAGCCATACAAACCTGGGAAAACGGCCTTCCTATTTCCCATGCCGGTTGAACAGTTAATTGGACCTAAAGATGTGATAAGCACATATTTTAAACCACTATGGCCAGCATGATGTGCAACTTCAAAATAATAATCATCTAACATTTGCTTAACACCAACGCCAGACAAAGTTAAAGTCCCTGCACCTTTACCCGATACTGGCATAAATCCGCTTATCAATACATTGTGATTATACATTTTTACAAAAAGACTTCCTGAAGTACTACAATGAAAATGGGCGTGGGGACTTTCACTGTTGGATAAGCCATTAAAATAACACAGCCCTCCAACACCAAAAGAATAACAATGATCTGCATAAGCTAAATTATGAAGACCTAGTAGCATGACTATTCCAAAAAAAGTAAAAGAAATTCTTTTCATGATATTTCTCCGAGTTGATTAGAAGTTGATTAAATGAGCCATTATTTTCTTACGTTAATGTCTTAATTTCAATTACGTACTTTCAAACAACGGCTCATTACAACTACTATATTGACAACCTGAAATATCTTCTAATATCAAAGATCTTTAATTATCTAATCGATAGCAGCTTAAAAATATACTCAGCAATTCGATATTGCTTTTTACATCAAATTTTTCTTTGATATTCATAAGGTGATTTTCTACTGTTCGGTTAGATATATCAAATACCTTCGCCATTTCCTTTGCAGACAATCCTTTGGATAGCATAATTAAGCATTCAAATTCCCTATATGACAAATGCTTTCCGTCAAGATGGTCACTTAATCCTATTGCTGAGCAATACTTCTTCAAAGCCTGTTTTTCATCTTTGTAGTAATCTTTGTACATCGTATACAGTGAATATGAGGATATATTTTTGGTTACATCATACCCATAGCACAGTACATATTTTTTTCTTTTTTGACCAATGAGTAAAGGATAAAAATTTAACATCACTTGTGAGATATATCCATCTGGCGAAATTAGAGGAGAAAAAACCTCGTTGAACAGTGGTTCATTCGACTCCAACACTTTTCTCTCACATTCATTGATTTTTTCTAGAACATTCCCTGTTACAACAAACTCCTCGTTTACAAAAGATTTCTGAAATCCTTCGTTAATATAGATGAATTTTTGCGTCTCATTATTTTTCAAATAAGCTAGATTTGGCAGCATGCCTATTAAAGTTCGCAAACTGTCTAATTGCATTACCTGACCTTTAATAATATCGTGACCCACTGTTATATCAGCAGAAGCAGTATTAGCTGCTTTTACTCTGTCCAACATTACATCTTTTGAAATACTTCTTAGACCCGATGTCTTCGAAGTTTCTAAACGCACTACATTTGACATAATAATCTCCTAAATATTAGATAACTTAATCCAGTCAGACTTAGTATGTGTGAAATTAATAATCTCTGGCTCAGTAAAAATTACCTAACTATTTTTTGCTAAATACCACTATATATCTCAACGACACTACGCAAATCTTATGGTTTCACGAGTTTCATACGACAACTCACACTGTTCGCGTTGTAATAACAGGCGGGTTCATTGCGGAGATAAATAGGATATTTACGATTAGTGCGAATTTTCTTGGTCGAGTGCATACTCTAAAATCGCCAAGGTGAGCTGCACAATAAGTCCATTTTGATCTAGAATCTCATCGATAGTGCGAACATCTTTTAATAATTCTTGAATAAGTAAAGGAGAAAATGTGAAATGTCGTTTTTCCATAAATAATTACCCTAAAAGTAGCATGACGATTCTAACTAGGAAGACCTCATGTAAATAACATCACTAAAGCCTCAACAAATCCCGATTAAATACATATGATGTGTAAAAAATTTACTTTCGAGTATACAAAATCAAAAGATATCAAATTATTAGATTCAAACATTGTCATATGAACAGGTATTGAGGCCCAGGCACTCATTGAAGCCTAATTCATGCAATAAAATAATTTAATCCGTATAACTACCTATTTATTTATTCATAAAACCAGTCTGGATACTCAGCCAATGGAAGCTGGAATAACCCTACACTCCCTGTAGCCCAAAAGGATGCCCAATTATGTATTGATTTACTTTGAATATGGCCCCTTTAGATGATATTATCAACCCTCCATGGATGTACAAACAATTTAAGACAGCCTGTAACCTAGCCACGGCAGTCACAGGTTTACCATCTTGTAATGAGAGAGGCTGAATGAGTACGGATATTTTATTAGCCCCTTCAGTAACGATACTGAATACCAACTCAGTTTTGGTAGAAAGTTCGCCTGCCCCGCATTCTCACAATCTCAGCGACGCTGAGCTTCTATCATACTTTCGGTCAGGCGCCTTCACGATTGAGCAAGCCCTTAACCCATTAATAGGAGCCGCGGCCCCGCTATTTGCCCTTGCTACCAAAGTGGGTTTGCTAACTAATCAACAAACTCCCCAATCTTTGGAGTCACGGATCACTCACGAAATATACTCTTTTGAGTGCCAAGCCCGACACCAAAATTTTAGAACCCAAACAATCTTAGCTGCTCGCTATGGAATTTGCGTACTGCTCGACGAATTAATCCATCAAAGTACCTGGGGCCAAAACCATGAATGGTCTTCCCATCGGTT
This sequence comes from Pseudomonadota bacterium, assembly GCA_029777855.1. Taxonomy (GTDB): domain Bacteria; phylum Pseudomonadota; class Gammaproteobacteria; order JAIEPX01; family JAIEPX01; genus JAIEPX01. The sequence continues at coordinate 7,618 of JAKORL010000143.1, read as the reverse complement.
ATTGCATCTCTTCTATAGCAGCGCGGCTGAAAGCGAACAATTTTTTTCGATTTTAGAACGTGCTAATTCAGACCCAGGTCAACACCAAGAGTTATTAGAGTTTTACTATCTCTGCTTAAGTATAGGCTACTACGGAAAATATCCACACACCCCTGAAGGTCAGTTATTGCGTCAAAAGATTGTTGATCAACTCTATCAATCCCTGCGACGTTGCAGAAGTGAGGTGTCAAAATCATTAGGTATTAACGCAGGACAAAGAATGTTGGAGTCTGAATACAAAAAACGCATACATGACCCGTTCATCCTAATTGCAACAGTCGGTTTAGTCTTAGTAACTCTTGCCGTTTCTTATAGTTATATCAATCTAAAACGAACATCAAATTCGCTGACTAATGCAATTAATAGTTTTAACATGACCCAAACGGGATCTCACTAACCTTCTACACGATTTTGAGGTGATTTATGAACCAGTTGAAAAGATTATTGCTGGATTCTCGCTTTCACACACTGATTGCCGTTGTTTTTTTAGGTTATATACTATGGAACTATGGCCCACTATTACATTTAGGCCAGAGTCATCCTTTTGCCTCAATGAGCAATCGCCTTGTTTCACTCGTTGCTTTAGTATTTTTGTGGGGCTTAACAAATATTCGCACAGAGCTCAATCCTTTTAGAGCTCATCATCACTTCGATATCAACAATCAAATAAAAATTATTAGCCACAAACTCAGAGAGGTACAAAAAGAAATTAAAAAATCCAGAAAGGCAAACCGACTTTTGAGATCGCATATTAACTGGCACTTAATTGTAGGCCCCTGTCATTCCGGAAAAACTACGCTCATCAATTGTGCTCTGAATACTGATCAAGATATGAATTTAATTACAGCAACACAAGATTGTGCAATTTGGCACACTTATGAGAACGTTTATATTGAATTAGGCGAACGCTTTCTTCCAAATCACAATGACCCAGATGCATGCAGAATACTATTTCAAGCATTTCTTAAACTGTGTGAACAGCTAGATATACATTTTAATACAATTTTAGTCACCATCCCTATTAATCAGGTCATGACCAATACTGTTGATGTAGAAATTACACGAACTCACCAAATTCTTACCACATTAATTGCCCAGAATCCAGGACTCCCTATTAGTATTATTTTCACAAAATGCGACCAAATGGCTGGTTTTACTGCATTTTTTAGCGACTTACCAATGGATGAGCGTGATCAATATTGCGGAATCCGATTACCATTTGGCTTAACAGCTTCTGCTCTGAAAAAAAACATTAACACTAACTTACAGCAATTAAATCGACGATTCCATGACCGTCTACTCTCACGCTTACAACAAGAATCACACCCAACACAACGTACTGCAATGCATGACTTCCCTTATCAATTTGAATTATTCTGCAGCCGATCTATTCATTTCCTCAATGAACTACTTCCAGAATGTGATATTAATCTCACAGGATTATTTTTTACAAGCAGCCAGCAAACAGGATTTGCAATCAATCATCTTACGGCACAACTTGCAGAAGTATTCTGTTTGCAAAAACAACCTCAAGTAGAATTATATGCACAGCAAACACCTTATTTCATCAAAGAGCTTTGTCAAAATTTATTACCAAGCTTTGCGGAAAATGCGTCACATCTCGTGAAGCCCCCGAAAAAATTAAACCCTTTATTCGTTCCCATACTACTTGCAGGCTTTCTCGGTCTAGGTATATTAGTACTCTATAACGTTAACATTCACCGAATAGAACTGGCTACCAATGCCATTAAAAATGCCCAAGTCGCCAATAATCACTCCATTATAGCTATTGCTGAAAAACTGGCTGCATTAGAAAGTTCCATTAAAATTTTGGATAATAACTCATCGAAATTCGGACACATTATCAGACCTGGGAAACCCCACAAACTCATCAATCAAGCTCAAAATCAATACAACAATATCATCAAAAATGAATTCGCCAATGCGTTAGATCAGACATTACAACTTAAATTACAATTATTAACCGAGGATACTAACCATGAACATTTAGGTGATCTTTATGACTCACTTAAAATTACCTTACTTCTGCAAAAACCTGATTTATCTAGCACTAATGAAGTCTCGCTCACTTCAAATGTTTCTTCAGCAAATTCAACTCGAGAGAGTAATAATCAGCTCATTTATGGTTGGTTTGCAAATGAATGGCAAAACACCGTCTCAGACAATAATCTTCGTCAACTACTTTTGACAGCATTGAGCGCGGCACTGAAAGACCCATCTCTCACTTTCACTGGGAATCCTGGCTTAATTGACAAAGCTCGTCTCGTTTTAACGAGCTCCTCGCCTGATAATATTATCTATACAATTTTAGAAAATGAGAATCGTAAATCCACAGTCATTTTCAGTGATAATACAATCACAAGCGAACCCGTTAAAATGCCAATTATGTTTACACGAACCGCCTATAAACATATTGTTCGCGATCAAATACCCGTTCTATGCGAAAAATTTGCTGAAGGTGATTGGGTTCTTGGATTTAACACCTCTCATACAACAAACAGCAGTGATACCGCACAATTAATTCATGCATTGAAAACACGATATCTCAATAATTATCTAGCCGCCTGGCAAAATGTTACGACTCAATTACATTTTACACCTACACAAAAATATAGCCATTTGGTAGCCTTAGCAAATAATTTTAATAGCTTACAATCTCCAATTGTTCAATTTATTCAATCTGTACAACTTAATACATCACAGGTCGAAGGAGACAATGAATTTAACGAAATTGTGGCCGAGCATTTTGATGACCTTAATAATTTATCACTTGAAGACGCTGAAGATCCTCTACGAATCACCCTGGATAATTTTTCAAAATATCTGCAACCACTTACTCAATCTCAGGCTCCGACAGAACTCGCGTTTAAACTTACCAAAACGCGCATAATGAACCCTGGATCGAAAGATGAATTAGGACATTTGTACGAGATTGCTAAATCAAGCCCAGAACCAGTAAAAACCTATTTAACCGCATTAGCGGATAATACTTGGAATCTCTTAATATCAGATACACGAAATTATATTAGCAGTGTATGGGCTGGCATTGTTGTTCCAGAATATCAACAACATTTACAAAATCGCTACCCCCTCTTCTCACAAGCTAATTCTGAAATCAGTTTGGACGAATTTGCCCATTTCTTTGCGCCCGATGGCACAATCGATACTTTTTTCAAGCAATACATCCAAGCTTTTTTAAACAACGGAGATAATGGTTGGCAATGGAAATCATTAAATGGTCAACAAGTCGCTTTATCCGATGATGCATTAGCCACTTTCATTCGAGCTAAACTTATCCAAAAGATGTTTTTTGCCAATGGCAATCATCATCCCTCGGCTAATTTTACTTTAACACCCACAGCACTAAATGCCGACCTTAAAAATTTCTCCCTCACCCTTAACGGCCAACGCGTTGATTACCATGGCCCAAACCAGCCACCAGAACCCATAGCTTGGCCCGGACCACATCAAAGCGGGGTTTTCCTCGAAGTTGCTGATAATGCGGATCAAAAAAACCAAATCGGATACCCCGGTCTTTGGGGCTTTTTTAGACTAATGGACAAAGCCCAATTTGGCAAATCCTCACCAGGATCTAGCCTGCAATTAAGCTGGGTGATTAATGAAAAACGTGTTGACTGCGAGATTTCTTCGGATGCTCCAATCAATCCGTTTACACCGGGAATTATTAATCAGTTTAGGTGCCCATTAACGCTCTGATAAAATAATGATCATTTCTAGCACATACAATACAAACCATATTCGGGAAGAGTGGAACTGGCATCTAAAATATTTTTATTGAAGTTCCGACTTTTTAATTTTAGTTGTAGCAATTTCTACGTCAATAACCGTATTACAAAATTCACATAAGATAATCTTACTCTTTAATGGTCTAATAACGAAGTATAATGCACTATGATCGCAACCAACGTGATCTTCCTCCATTGAAAGTGTTAGCATTTCATCTTCAGTGTCATTAACTAAGATATTATGTTTTATCAACATCGCTATCGTAAAACTCGAAAACTTATCAAACTCCTGAGACTCAATAGCACGCCAGCTCTCTAAAGATATAATAAGATGTCGCATTGTCCGACAATTGAAAACTATTAGCTTCGTTTCTTTGCTCTCAAGATCATAGCACTCTATGGCCTCACAAAACGGACTAACTGTTAACATTGAACTTTCCTCAATGAAATAGGAAATTGAATTATAAATGAACGTTTCAAACAATACGTGTTTTTACTTATATTCCCAATTAAACACTATTTCTTGAGTATTTATTTTTTTTATAAGTTCGCTCTTTGAGCCACAATGCAACTTTTCTTTAGCCTTATCCAGATGCGTATCTACCGTACGATGAGAGATAATCAATTCATTTGCAATCACTTTACTTGTCTTACCCTGTAGTATCCCTGAGATGCACTCAGCTTCACGTTGAGACAAGGTTATTAACTGCCCATATAATTCTGCATAAAAGTCTTTATTTAAAGAAAGCTCAGCAATTACTTTATCAACCAAATCATGCTCATTTTGTTTTGAACTAGCTTCAGGAGCAATATGGATAGGCTGATTTGAACACCTTTTAATTATTCGGTCTGCTTTTGCTTTGAAATATCCTATAAAACGTTGAATAAAGTCACCATTATTAAGGTATAATTCTAGTATCTGCTTGTTCTCTGAAGAAGTTGCAAAATTACACGCCTCATGATAATCAGGATACTGTGTTAAAATAGTCAATCCATGATCGTGACTAAAATACTCTCTTGCTTCGCTCAGAAATTGTTGATCGATATAACTCACCCACAAGTGTTTTCCTGGCATTAAAATATGTTTTGGTCCACTTTTGTAGCACTCGTGGTTTCTGAAAAAGCTGACATACTCTGGGTCTGTGAACAAACCAAATGCAGTGTTATCAGGATAGAAACGTGAATAATCAAAATAGTTGATTTTTAAAGTATCGAACAACGGCTTACAGATCTCCCGTACTTCTTTGACATAGCTCCACGCTAATTCTTTGTTGATGTCTACCATTTTTTGGATCCTTTGATTTTTTTAACCAAGCACACACCCACTATCTTGTTGATTCTGAGCACCACCCTGATTTTTTTTCGGATCTACACCATTATTATTTTTAGCTTCTTCCACTTTCTCGTTTTTCAGAGGCTCTAGTTCTATACCACCCATAAATCGTGTTATTGAATCACTTAGTTGGGTGCAAATATTTAGCTTTTTTACTAATCTTTGCAATCTTGGACTTTCATCAAAGCCGATTGATTTTTCAGCCACTAAAGAATTTGCAATACAACCTTGAGCATCTTGAAATGCGGAATTAAAAAAATGGCATTTCGCTAAGTGATAATTAGCAGTGATAACATCCTCATTTTTTTGAGCCCCTTGATCCAATACTATTTTAAAATAATTGATAGCTTCTTCAATTCGACCTAGTTTTCGCAAACAAATAGCAATACATAATAATGAGAACTCATGGCATGTAAGCATACCATTATTAAGGTTAACCCTAATCTGCTTAATTAAAGCAGCATGTCTCAATGTCTGTAATAGATTTCCCTCTATTCCTTCTGTTTCACAGTGCAGCAATAATTGCTCTATGCTATCCAATTCCCCCAATTTTATCTTACATTTAACTAACAAAACATAGGGTAAAATGAATCGTGGCTGACAACTTACTATCATATCCAGTAGTATTTTTGCATGGATAGTGAGCCCTAGCTGGTAAAAAACATCCGCGACATTTGTCGCCATTGTAAGATTGAGTGGCATATTTTGATTAAGCACTCTTTGTAAAATATAGAAACGAACTGTGTTGTCTCTAGTGTACAAAAAAGATAAAGCTCCTGGTTTTGATCCAACTTCTATGAGAAACTTTTGAGTGATACCGGGCAGTAATTCATTCACCTCCAATGTTTTAACTGCATTCTTACCGTAAAATTCTTCGAATTTGTAAGAAACAACTCTCAGTATCGGATAGGCTTTAACTTCACATTTACATTGAATATATGCCTTTGCTAGCCAATATTGCACAAGTATAGTCTCTATGTGATCTTCATCTAGCTCTTTTGTTAAAATTGAGATGGCCTCTTTGTAATACTCCACTCCTTTTTTCACCTGATTCATCCGAACACAAATAATACCAAGTCTTCTCATACATTTTGCCACTCTTATACTCTGACTACCATCTTCAGATCTTAATCCATCCAATGCCTCTTCTAGAATCTTGAGAATAGAATCATTAGGCTCATTTAAATCCAGCTTACAATCTGCAATATGAACCAGATATTGATAATCTCTACGATTGTCTAAGCGAGCACCGCGCTTTTCTTGTTCTGCAGCCTCTAATAATTCTAATGCTTGTTTAGGCTGGCCATCTAGCCGAGTAGCAACACCTATATTCATCTTATAGGATCTTGAAGTAGAGTCAGAACCTGAATCACTATCAATTATTGATTGTATATCATAGGCGTCTCTGAAATACTGACTGGTTATACTCTTTTCTTCAAACATCAGAGACACTTCACCCAATCTATTCAAGCAAGAGGCTATTTTATGCATGGCCGGTGAATCATCACTCTGATAAACAACCATTGCTTGTTCAAAGTATTCTTTTGCACTCTTATAGTCACCCTTAGCAATACACATATGTCCTAATTTTCTCAAACATCCAGCCACTTTCGTGCTTGACTCACCCAACCCATCTATATACTTCGATTTTACAAATATTAACAGATCTTCAGCTTCAGCCCATGCTTTTATTTTCTGATAGGCTAAAGCTACATTTCTTAAAGCTTTAGTAAACTCCAAAGGTTTTCCCTCATAAGCTTTTAAATAGCAATCGCTAGCATTTTTTATAAAGTATTTACTTTTATTCTTTAGACCCATATCATCATAAAGATAAGCTAAATTTAATTTACACTGAGCAACCTCAGCACTGTATTCTCCATACTCTTTTTCTGAGATATTCAAAACCATTGTCAACAATCTTTCAGCCTCTTGGAAATTCCCAAAATCTTGCTCTATAAATGCGAGAGATCTATAGGGAGCAATAAGCTTAGGATGGAATTCATTATCAAAATATTTTTTGAGAATACCTAATCCTTCTAAAAAGATCTCTTTTGCCATATGCTTATATCCTGCAGATTTATGTAAGCCTGCAAGCTCTATTAATAAATCTCCCACTAGAGGATTATTATACGTATATTTTTCAATAATCTCTCTTTTTAAGTCTGCATATTCCGCTACTGCTAATACCTGTTGTCCTAATTGATAGCGGACAGTAGCAATATTTCTTCGGATTGTGAGCAAGTTAGATTGGTTCGGCCCACCAATTGCTTCCATACCTGCATAACAACTCTCAAGTAGTTGCAACCCCCTCTTAGGGCCTTTTGACTTAAGATAAGCTATTCCTAAATTCATCTGACAAACAAGTACTTCCTGATGATCTTCACCCAATTTTTCCATTAAATTTTTATAAGCATCTTCAAAGACGGGTATCGATTTTTTTACGAGTCCTTTTTGAAATAACACAGAACCAAGGCCATTT
>JAKORL010000142.1 GCA_029777855.1 Pseudomonadota bacterium | reverse complement strand
TTTATCAACGAGCTTTGTTATTCACAGAATTGTACGATTGGAAAGCCGCAGAAATCGATTTTTCCACTATTATCGCTAAATATCCAACGTTTGCCCCTGCTTATTATGGTCGCTCACGCGTTTATGAAAAAATGGGCAAAAAAAGAGCCGCGTATGACGATTACGACCAAGCAGAGAAGTTACTGGCCGCAGCTAAAAATAAACAACTCGATAACGTTCAAAAGCAATTGGTCATAAAGCCTACCGTGGCGCAGGATGAGTCGTTTGTGAAAGCCAAATCACGTCTATTCAATGGTACGTCGGTGGCGACCAATTCTACTACAGAATCCATCAGAGGTTCTATACAGAATGAAGATAGAACGGTGGTTAACGAGAAGAATTTTGTATTGTCGTACTATCAAAAAGAAGATTTAGTCCGTAAAGGCGAACGTTATAGTCCTTTAGTGGCGGCATTGAACGATACGCGCTTATTGCCCGCTAAAGTGAAATTGGTTAGTCACGAAATGCCTCTGACTTCACAATTGATAAATTATCACTTTAAGTCGATTGATGAATTTTCCAAACGTTTGGAAGTGTATAAAACCAATGCAGACTTATACCTCGCTCGTGGTATTGATTATGCATTAGTGCAGGATTTTTCGAGTGCTATCGCTGATTTTACCAGAGCTATTTACTATCAATCAGAGAACCCGTTAGCCTATTTTTCACGGGCAAATATTCGTTTCAAAGAACTTGAATTTAAGGTCAGTGAGAGCTCAAGTGTGGATGGAACATTGGAACAACGAAAAGATTTAGAAAAAACCTATGCTCATGATTTTGAAATGATTATGCGCGATTATGATATGACTATTGATTTGGCTCCTGATTTTGCCTTTGCTTGGTTTAATCGTGCCAATGTGTTATCTGTTCAGAAAGATTTTAAGGCGGCTATTCAAAATTATTCTAAAGCCATCGCTATTGATAACGAGTTTGCTGAGGCCTATTTTAATCGTGGTTTAACCTATATTTTCATCGGCGACAGTGAAAAAGGAATGACCG
>JAKORL010000141.1 GCA_029777855.1 Pseudomonadota bacterium | reverse complement strand
CGTGTGTATAATATCCTCGACCTATTCCTGATTGATTGGTTGCAACTACAACAGTATGACCCGCTTTTTTCAATGATGCGATAGCAGATAAACTCCCCGGAATTGGAATCCATTCATCGGGAGATTTAATATATTCATCCGATTCGTAATTAATTACACCATCTCTATCCAACACTATTAACATTACTGCTCCGATAATTCATACAAGCTCATATCATTCACCCAGAATATTTCCAGGCATTATCCAATCACGAGGGGCATTAACAAATGCTGAAACTAATATAGGTTTACCTCCAGCTTCTTGTATTATTTTTAAGCGCAATATTCCATCGCCTGTAGCCACATCAATTCCTTCTGAAGAAATAGCAATAATTTCCCCTGGAGTTTCTTTATTTTTTTCAGGCAGAATTTCTGCCTGCCAAATTCGCAGGTGATGTTTACCACATTCAGTATAGGCTATAGGCCATGCATTCAGCGCACGAATTTGTCGTTCAATTTTTGCGGCAGATTGACTCCAATCAATTTTTCCATCGAGCTTGGTGAGTTTTTGCGCATAAGTGACTTGTGTTTCATCTTGTATAATGGGATGAATATTACCTTTTTCCATCTGACCTAAGGTTTTGATTAAAGCATTCGAGCCCAATACTGCAAGTCGATCGTGTAATGTTTGCCCGATATCCGTTGCCAAAATAGGACAGCTTTCTTTTATGAGCATAGCACCTGTGTCTAATCCCACATCCATTTGCATAATTGTGACCCCAGATTCTTTATCTCCTTCTAAAATGGCGCGCTGAATGGGTGCTGCGCCACGCCACCTTGGAAGCAGTGATGCATGCACATTAATACAACCATATTTGGGAGTGTTTAAAACGACTTGCGGTAATATTTGCCCATAAGCCACAACCACCATCAAATCCGCTTGCCACTTTCTGAGCTCCTCCTGTACAACCGGATCGCGTAATGTCGTCGGCTGAAAAACAGGGAGATTCTCTGAGATTGCGTATTCTTTCACAGGGCTCATGGTCAAATGACGCCCCCGCCCTGCCGGACGATCAGGCTGCGTATAGACTGCGCACACCGTGTGCTCAGACTGATTTAAGGCACGCAAAGTCGGTAATGCGAATTCAGGCGTTCCTGCAAAAATAATCTTATATGGCATACATATCCTAAGCTAATCCCGAGACCAACGACGATATTTATCTAATTTTTTATCAACCCGTTGACGTTTTAGTCTGGACAAATGATCAATAAAGATTTTTCCATTCAAGTGATCAATCTCATGCTGTAAACATTTGGCCATATAGCCTTCGGCCTCTAGTTCTATAGGCTTTCCGTATCGATCTTGAGCTTTCACCTTAACCTTTAACGCCCTGCCGACCGTCTCATAAATACCGCCAGGAACGGACATACAACCCTCAGCCTCATCATATAACTCTTCTGACCGCCAAACCACTTCAGGGTTCACCAAACACAAAGGTTGGTTTTTTTCTTTTGAGAAATCGATGACTGTGATCGCCTTGGGATTTTCAAAATCCAACTGCGTCGCAGCCAAAGCCGCACAATTATCGGTGTTGTAATGCGTTTCGAACATGTCATCGATAATTTTTTGCAAAGCATCGTCAAAGACTTCTACTTTCTCAGCCTTTGTTTTTAGCCGAGGATCGGGGTACTGTAAAATGCGTATCATTGCCATAATAAAACCATCTTTATTGCTAATAATCAGTCTATTTGCCTAAACAAAAATCATACCTGACAACCCCCAGCCAAGGCAAGGCATTCTGCCTGATGGCGGCAGGCCTCACTAAGCAAGAAAATAGCGCCTTATTAAGTGCTCATTAATAAACCTTAGCTTTGTAATTGCCGTCATTAATATTATGAATGTAATTAAAAAAACGGCAATTCCAGGCATAGCAACATCATTTGAATTCAAACTTCGGGCTAATTTTTCTTTCACGATAATGGGTTTTAGGGGAGAGAATCGTGATTCTCTCCCCTAAATATATTACAGGAAGCATCTCCCGGTTTTAAAATAAATCGCTCTAAATACAGATTATTCGCTGAAAAAGACTTGTTTTTTGAATTTATTTTTGATAGAATTAATTTTTATCAGTGACTCATTCTTAACCCAAACTGATTTTGTCAAACTCTGCAAAGAACCTTTCTTTTTTTGACACGCCACTGCTACCCACCAGTTTTGCGCGAAATTCTTTGCACTATTTGAAAGTAATTTCTATTTTTTTAGTTGAGTTTCATCTATGAAAGATCATAAATATCTGAAATTAGCGCCATTATTCCTCGTTCTCGTTATCGATACTATGGGCATGGGCATCGTATTTCCAATTTTGGTCCCCTTATTTATGGGCACAACCGATAGTATTTTACCCCTTGGAACTTCAGCGGCAACCCGACAATTTTGGTATGGCGCAACATTAGTCTCTTGGTCAGTGTTAATGTTTATTGGCGCCCCATTTTTGGGAGATTTATCCGATCGAATGGGACGCAAAAAAGTGTTGTTATTAGCACTGGGTGGTACTGCTTTAGGTTTTGCCATTTCTGCATTCGGTGTGGGATTAAAAAACGTCTGGGTTTTAATGTTAGGTCGTATATTCGCTGGATTTTTTGCCGGCAGCCAACCCATTGCACAAGCTGTTATTGCAGATATCAGCACAGAACAAGATAAGGTTCATAATATGAGCTTTATTATTGTAGCTAACTGCTTAGGATTCGTTTTTGGACCTATTATCGGAGGCTATTTTGCAGATAGCCACCTGATCTCTTGGTTCACTTTTAGCACGCCTTTTTATGCGGCCAGCGTACTCGCCATTATTAATGCCGCATTATTACTCTATACTCTGCGCGAAACAGTCCAACCTAAAGAAGGTGTGAAGCTTAGTTTGGCTCGCGGGATTATTGTATTTAAAGAGGCCTTTACGAATAAAAAAATTCGTATTTTGTCTTTAGTTTTATTTCTTACTGAAGTCGCCTGGGCATTATTTTTCCTCTATATTCCCATATATCAAGTTGAAATGTATCACTACGACAATATCAATATTGCGCACTTCATGTCCTATTTAGGACTGTTATTTGCGATCGGTTTAACTTTAGTCATACGTATTTTTGTAAAACTAATGCGACTTGAACTCATCGTCGTGATCATGATGATTATTATGGGAGTGGCAGAATCATTCATCACTCTGACGAATGAAAATAGTTTATGGATTTTAACAGCATTCGTGACTATTCCTAGCGCACTAGGATATTCCATTATGATCACCGTTTGCTCAAATGCCGTGTCTGCACAAGAACAAGGCTGGATCATGGGAATTACGAGCAGCGTTACTGCAGCCGCTTTTGGATTGAGTTCCGCAGCTGCTGGAACAATAGGATTATTTGGCGCTGCCGTTCCTTTTGTTACTGCTGGCGCCGCCGCTGTTCTAAGTGCCATTATTTTATATCTATGGGACAAGAAAAATCCTGCGCATACACATCGAAACTTGCTAACGGATACGAACACTCAGTCTGACGCTACACTCACTGAATAAGTTAGCCAAGTGTTAGATTTGAATGCCTGCGCACAAAATAATAGAAAGACTGTGCTATATCCATCGATTTAAGCCTGAACTCAGGATTACCCCCTTCCGGGGGTTTTCCTGACGTTTTTGACTTCTAGATATAATAAATTTATAATAGCAAATTAGAAATACAGATAGGTGATGCTTGTGAAAACTAATAAACTTGAATTAAGTACAATACTAGACCAGAGTAAAGAAGCGAAAAAAGCGTACGATGCTAAAAAATTTGAATCTGCTCTTCAGCAATACCTTGAAGTTGCAAATCTACTGAACGAATATTATTCCACTAAGCAATCACCAGAACTATCAGATACTCCGATTGGCAAAATTATTGCAAATGATTACTTAGCGACTTGTTACTTTGCCATAGGCAATTGCTATAAAAATCTAAAACAAGATGAGCAAGCTTTGCGATACCTTCATGCATCGTTGTTAATCCAAGAAAAAGCTACGTGTTCTCTTCCAAAAGCAAAAGTTGAGCAACGCATAATGGACACAGAGGCTTCAAGACCAGATACTCGACTTGACATTAAGTTCGATAAATATTGGATAAATGTTCCACAAGGTAGAACGTGCAGGCTCATTGCACGAGTGAGTGATATGCAATATGCTGGGTTATATTCAGATCGTTTCATAAGCTGCGTTATTATCGTTATCCAATCACAATCTCGCATGTCTATGACACACCTAGATCATATGACCGATTATAACAATAGCCATCTAGAACATATACTCAATGAATGCACTTGGGTCTCTAAACCAGATAACCAATGCAAGGTTACGATTTTATCTAAACCCATTGGTCAGTTTATAAAAAAACCTATATACGACATCATTAAGTATGTAAACACCAACAAAGACTCGGCGTTTTTTGGCAAAATTCATCTATGCGAGCAAATAGTAGCCAACGATGTTAACGTTGTTAAATGTGGATTTTCCCAAGGCATAGAAACAAATAAAACGATTGTTAGACCGCTTAATTTATTGAGACACCCCGCTGATTATCGCATGCACGTCTGCAGACAAATTGAACAGATCTTATATCTTAGCAACGATATTTCTCCAAATGTTACGAGAGTAATATTTGATGGAAGGTGTTGGATTGATATTGATGAAATAGAACTAAGACCCCCTCAGCTCAATCAGGACACAGTTAAATTTTTACAAAGCTATCAATCTGATGATGGGCACCTGACTTCTGTTAAAAGAATAGTGACGTTCATACAATCAACTCAGGAAAAAAAATCCAATCTAAAATTGTTAGAATCACCATCAAGCATGGCATCAACTGTTTCGCAATTTTTCTGCCTATACGCTTCAAATTTTGCTTATAAAAAAATACTCCGTCAAAATCTCTTAGAGACATTGAAGTTATATTCCAACAGCCCTGATATTAATTTAAATGAGAAAGATAAGATCGTCATCAACGGCATGAATGCAATTTTAGCTAATTCTGATTTTTCAACTCAAGCGCTACTAGATATCCTCACCACCCTTGATACAAACGCAGGAAGTATTCAAAACGAGTTAGCTCAAGCTGTTAAGGGATTCTTGAAACAACTATACTACTCAAAGGTCGAGTTAAGTTATACTCGCTCTTCCCAAACCATTGAAGAACTAGCCAAAAAACTTGATCAGGCCGCACAAGAAGAATTTTTTAAAAAAAATTATCAAGCTGCGCTAAGATTGTACAATGAAGAATTCGTTTTTTTAGCTCATCATGTTACAAGAGGCAACATGACACTGATTAATACCATAGAAAAAATGGGAAATTGCCAAATCCTCTTAGAAGACTATTCCTCAGCAAGTGAATTTTTTACAATGGCTATGACCATGGTGAAAATATCATACCCAAAAAATGCTACATTCATGACTCGAGTGGGTCAAAAATTACAGACGTGCGCTCAGAAATTAAATACCGAAGTTCCTAATTTCGATGATTATGTTGTAAAAAAACCAAATGATAATGCACAGAATATTGCCTTATAAGCACACTAAATTTTAAAAAACACGAGTAGAATTTTTTGAAAATAATTTTTAACATCCTTATCCATGGAAGCACAATCAATTCAATCAGAAGACTTACGCTACTGGCTCGCCTTATCGCTGGCGACCAATCTTTCTGCACATCGATTTCATGAGCTTATTCGACAGTTCGGCTCGCCAAAAACGTTGTTAGAGTCGGATACTCATACTAGACACAGTTTGAAAGTGAGTGAAACCGTCAAGGGATATTTATTAGAGCCAGACTGGAAACGTGTCGATGAGCATCTTGCCTGGAAGGAAAAAGACCCCAATCATCATATTGTTCCTTTCAATGATCCTCTATACCCACAACAGCTACGTCAAATTTCGGATCCTCCACCCACACTCTTTATTAGTGGACAGCCCGAGGCACTACACGAACCTCAAATTGCTTTAGTTGGAAGCCGAAATCCCAGCCCCATGGGCCGTGAGACGGCCTACGCTTTTGCTCAAGCCCTTTCAGAAGCAGGACTTACCATCACAAGCGGTATGGCCTTAGGCATCGATGCGGCTAGCCACAAAGGGGCTCTATCAGCCAAAGGCCGAACAATTGCTGTTTTTGGAACTGGGATTGATGTGATTTATCCTTCATCCCATCATAAGCTCGCTGCCGAAATAGCCCAGCACGGGGCTCTAGTCAGTGAATTCCCGCTGCATACCCCACCCGTAGCGGCCTATTTTCCTCAACGAAACCGTACCGTCAGCGGTTTGAGCCTTGGCACCCTCGTTGTCGAAGCTGCAGCCCGCAGTGGATCCCTGATCACGGCGAGGCTCGCGACTGAGCAAGGGCGTGAGGTATTTGCTATCCCAGGATCTATTCATTCACCCACAGCCCATGGCTGTCATAGTTTACTGCGTAACGGGGCCAAACTCGTAGAATCTGTCACCGATATATTGGAGGAAATTGCCCAATTCGAACCCCTATTTACTAGCAAATCTACAAAAAGATCCTATAATAATTCACAGAATCAACTTGATGAAGAGAACCGGAAGCTGTTAGAGTGTGTCGGGTTTGAGGCTACAGCTGTGGATACCGTGGTTAACCGGATAGGATTGAGTGTCGAACATGTGACCTCATCCTTGATGATTTTAGAGCTTAAAGGGCTTATTTATTCCACTCCCGGTGGTTATTGTCGAACAACAGCGCTCTCATGAGCGAGAATTTCAGAATAGAGTAGGTTATGAAAGAAGAGTTATTTGAAGTATTAATGTACATTTTTGAAAATCACATCAGTCGTGATCGCCCTGATCAAGCTTCTGATGAAACGTTATTTAACGAATTGTCGGAAGCGGGTTTTACACCTGAGGTCATCGATACGGCTTTCGAATGGTTAGACAATATTGCGGCTATCCATAATGCTGAAGCTCAGAGCGAAGATACCTTAGCGACATCCACCGGATTTCGCGTTTTCAGTCAAGAAGAATTAAAACATTTTAGTCCCGAAGTATGTGGACTGCTCCTAAAACTCGAACATCTCGGAATTTTAGATACTTACTCGCGTGAAATTGTGATTAATCGTTTACTGGCGATTGAGTCACGAGAAATTGATGAGCAACGTGTTAAATGGATTGTTTTGATGGTACTGATTGATGATCCTGAAAATGAGACAGCATTAGCTACATTAGAGCAATTAATGAAAACTGAAGTGACAGAGAGGTTCCACTAATATGACGACGAATCTTGTCATCGTTGAATCACCCGCCAAAGCCAAAACAATAAAAAAATATTTGGGTAAGGGCTATGAAGTCATGGCTTCCTATGGTCATGTGCGCGATCTTAGACCCAAAGAAGGCGCAGTCGACACGAATAATAATTTCGAAATGCATTATGAGCCTATCGAGAAAAGTGCCAAACATGTCTCTTCAATTGCAAAAGCCTTAAAAAAAGCTGACGCTTTATATCTAGCGACTGACCCGGATAGAGAAGGGGAAGCGATTTCTTGGCACGTACAAGAATTAATGAAAGCCCAAAAAGTCTTAGGAAAAAAACCCACCTACCGAATCGTATTCAATGAAATTACAAAATCTGCGATTAAGGAAGCCATTAAAAATCCACGCGATATCTCAATGGATTTAGTGAACGCTCAACAGGCTCGTCGTGCCTTAGATTATTTGGTCGGATTTAATTTATCACCTTTATTATGGAAAAAAGTACGCCCAGGATTATCAGCAGGTCGCGTACAAAGTCCTGCGCTACGATTAATCGTCGAACGTGAAATTGAAATAGAAGCGTTTAAATCGCAAGAATATTGGACCGTGGAAGCCGATGCAACCACTGATAAAGACCAAATGATTAATAGCCGTCTTGTGGAATTAAATGGCGAAAAAGTCGAACAATTTACCATCACCGATGAAAAGCAAGCAACCAAAGTCAAAAAAGAATTAACCAAAGCCTCCAAAGGTAAATTGATTGTCACCAACGTTGAGAAAAAACAACGCAAACGAAATCCTGCGCCACCATTTATTACATCGACTCTGCAACAAGAAGCAGCGAGAAAATTAGGATTTACTACTAGCCGAACCATGCAAGTTGCACAGCAATTATACGAAGGTATTGATATCGGTGATGGCGCGGTTGGTTTAATCACTTATATGCGTACAGACTCTGTCAATTTAGCCGCTGAAGCGATTACTGAAATCCGAGATGTGATTAAAGAACGTTTTGGTGCTGATCATTTACCAGAAGAACCTCGCGCTTATAAAACGCGCTCGAAAAATGCACAAGAAGCACATGAAGCCATACGCCCAACTTCTGCACATATCACACCAGACAGTATTAAAGACAAACTCAAAATTGAACAATACAAATTGTATAATTTAATTTGGCAACGTACGATCGCATGCCAAATGATTTCAGCCACATTAGATACTGTCTCTATTGATTTAAGTTGCGGCAAAGGCAATCGTTTTAGAGCGAATGGATCTACGATTACCATCCCAGGATTTATCAGCGTTTATCAAGAAGATTTTGACGACCAAAAACCCGAAGAAGGTGAAGGAAAAATATTACCACCCGTTGAAGTGGGTGATGAACTTTCGCTCAATGAAATTCGGGGTATTCAGCATTTTACTGAACCACCACCACGCTTTACGGAAGCAAGCCTGGTAAAAGCATTAGAAGAATTTGGTATCGGTCGACCTTCAACGTATGCCAGTATTATTTATACGTTAAAACACCGCGAATATGTAACGCTTGATAGCAAACGATTTAAACCAACCGATGTTGGTCGTGTTGTCGCTCGTTTCTTAAACGATTATTTTACACAATATGTCGATTATAATTTCACGGCGGGCATGGAAGATAACTTAGATGAAATTGCACGCGGTGAAAATGAATGGGTACCCATGTTGCAGGCATTTTGGACACCCTTCATTAACCAAGTTAAAGAAATCGATACGTCTGTGACTCGACAAGACGTCACACATGAAAAACTCGACGAAAATTGTCCTGAGTGCAGCAAACCATTGTCAATCCGATTAGGACGTCGAGGCAGTTTTATTGGTTGCACTGGTTATCCAGAATGCAAATACACTCGCAATGTTGAAGGCGATAAAGAAGAAGCGCCTACTGAAGAAGTGGAAGGACGAAGCTGCCCTAATTGCAACGAAAAATTAGTGATAAAGCAGGGACGTTATGGAAAATTTATTGGCTGCAGTAAATATCCTGAGTGTAAATATATTGAGCCACTCATTAAACCCAAAGAAACGGATGTGACTTGCCCAGAATGTAAAGAAGGCACCATTCTTCAACGGCGATCTCGTTACGGCAAAATATTTTTCTCGTGCAGCCGCTATCCTGATTGTAAATATGCCATCTGGAATGAGCCCCTTAATAATCCGTGCCCCACCTGTCAATGGCCTATTACGACAATTAAAATAACCAAACGTCGGGGTACTGAGCGCGTTTGCCCGCAAAAAGAATGTACCTTTAGCGAAGTGATTGAGCCGCCCGAAAGCAAAAAAGAAGTTTGATGTTTCTCCCTTTCACCTTAGTCATCGCGAGCCACACAGGGGGTTACGCTGACGAAGCGTAGCGATCAAGTGAAGGTGTCAGATCTAAGATTTATACATCTCTAATAATTTAGAGATGTATAAATCTTAGATCTGACACCTTCACTGCCTTCTAATGAAAGCCTTGTAGACCAAAAATGACACCTAAAATTATACAAACGATACTCGCAATCTGAAAATACCCATTTTTGAAACTGAGCTGACGAGCCATATTTTGTACAAAGGTTGGAAATACCGTACGCACGATCCCACTCAACAATACCAGCCAACAAATTAAAGTCACCGATACTCGCCAATCGTGCACCCAAATATTATGTAAAGACACTAAGACAAGCCCGATCATTAAAGTGCTCGATCCAACGATCAACATCGCAATGTTATTGGAGGCAAGCTCCTTGGTCGCCGCTCTAAAAAAGCTTCTATTGATCAACATACTGATACCTAGAGCCAGAAAATAAACGCAAAACACTCTAGCCAGTTGAAGTGAGATTGACATAAGAAGCCCCTTGTTTTTAACTTGTCCAAGTATAGCACAAAGATTGGGGTCAAGTCTTGAATCGTGAATCGCAGAGAATAGGCAATGTATTTGTGTCTCAAATAACGATAAGAAACGTGTCAACGCTGCCAGGAGCTTGAGAAGATTACTGATTCACGATTCAATACTTGAGCCCCATTCGCCCCAATGGATTTGCTATTTTTACATGGTTACACTGTTGACATTGCCATTGATTGATGATAAGATACTGCTTTTGTAACCCGTATTCTACATCCCAGGGCTTATGAAACAATAAATTGGCTATCAACCTGATTACTTTGAGGCAACCGTATGACAGTGGAAAACAGACAACTCGAATATAAAAAAGAACCTTACTCTAGTAGTTTCAAAGACTGGATCTTGAATCGTACGATTACAGGGAACTTTATTAATCATTTTATCCTGAGTAAAGCAGTTCCCGAATATATACATCTAGAAACAATTGCAACTCAATTTGTGCAAGCTTTTAAAAATAATTTATCACGCCTCTTTCCTTTTGATGGCTATGATACGATCAATCAGGAAATCACCTATCATAACAATAAAAAAGGGCCCGTTTATAAAGATCATAATTTTGGTTGGTTAACCTTTTTAGCTTTTTTTGGTTTGCCTACCAGACCCCATGCAGTAAAAGCCAAAGATGGGACTCTCAATCCTTCATTAACTGTTGTAGACGTCCTTATCAATTTAGTAGGCGGATGGAAATCTCCAGCAGAAAACCTCTCTCGTCGACAATATATAATCCAATGGATTGCAGTGTTCACTGTAAAACCCTTTTTGATACTTCCACTGAATATCATTACAGGTGTTATTAAATTACTTCAAAATATTATTAAATTAATTGTCTTTGTTCCATTCACTATGGCGTGGTTTATCCATACTCAAATTTCCTTAGCTCTGATGACATCAATTTATTATGTTGTAAAGTCAAACTGGTCTTTACTGCCTAAAATAATAGCAACCGCTGTTTTGGGAATCTTATCTCTGATTTCACTTATCGACATTCCCCTACTGCTCGTGAATCGAGTATTACAAGCTATCATCAGACCTCTAGATAGTATAAAAGGCAGTAATGCAAAAGGCCGCGAAGTTGAAAT
This sequence comes from Pseudomonadota bacterium, assembly GCA_029777855.1. Lineage (GTDB taxonomy): Bacteria > Pseudomonadota > Gammaproteobacteria > JAIEPX01 > JAIEPX01 > JAIEPX01. Next base: position 5,601 of record JAKORL010000141.1, on the reverse strand, counting down.
ATTAAGTAATAAATTTCGGCGTTCGCTCGCGATTTTTACCCCAAATACAACCGGTGAAAAAGCTACAAAAAACCCACCTGATCCAATCGCTGATTTAATTGGTGGCGCTAGCGCGCTAGGCAGTTTTTTCATCACCGCCTTCGCATGGGCCATTATATTACCTCTACTTGTTGGTGCGATGATGACCTTCTTCCCAGCATTAATTCCTGCCGTTGTTGCAACATTGGGTTGGATAGCGCATGTGCCATATATTGCAGCCGCATACGGTGCTGCACAAAGTGTACTCGCAGTAACTATTATACCAAGTATGGTCGCTTCGTTGATCCCGATTATCTCAACACTAACCACTGCTTTAGGTTTGCAAATTTCCGCCAGCTTATTAGTGAGCCTAGCGACTGTTGGTTTTTCGGCTGCTTGTATAGGTGTTCCAACAACCTATTATGCAAATAAATTCAGTGATTGGTATGTGAGCTGGTACGGTCCTGCTGAAAAAGTCCAAGCACAAAGGGAAGAAGTTGTTTTAAAAGAAACTCATGAAACAGATAAAGATAGTTATGGTGAACATGATTTCGATAATCCACCTTCTCCTAATGCTCAACGAAGAAGACAAGAACTCGCTGATGCAGAAAAAAGTGTTAATACTAGCGCTGCTGCAACAGACGCCAATGCAAGTTCTGCGGCCACCACACCAGCTACTTCACAATCTTTACCTGGCGCACCAACCGTAGCAGAACCAGATCACAACTCTCCGACTTCGTCTCTAGACGGCACTAAGAAATAGCCACTACTCAGAAGGGATCACCATGTTTAAAGTTACGACGCACAATTTTTCAAACAACCACTACAAAATCTTTTTAGATCTCCCTGAAAACCAAGATGTAAAAATGAAAGTGAATAAATTATATCATTTCCTTCAGAACGACTTTATTATTGATTTTGAATGTGTAACACCCGAGCAATCGATAGCTCTTCAAGAAATTAGAAATATTCTACATTCCGAGTCAAATAGTAACTCAACTGTTATTTTTCACTTAATCAATTATTACGATATTAATGTTCACCGCTCAAATAAAGCAGAGGAAAATAACATGCTGCATCTGCTGTGTGCGTGCGGAAGATTAGAAGATGTAATATGGTATCTTAACGCCTACCCGAAAGTAACAGTTAATACAATGAATCACATTATGCAATCTCCCCTCCAATTCGCGATTGCAATTGGAAATTCACCTGAGATCGCGACGTATCTGTTTCAAGAAAAAAAAGCACGGCTTTCACCTAATTTCCCCGATCCTAACGACTATACCGTTGTCGATGCACTTTTTATACAATGGATATCCCAAGATAATTTATTTTTTGCGACATGGGGTGATTTTTCAAGCTTAATTTGTGACCAACCAGGGATTACTGATCTTCTCCAAGAAAAACTCCCTTATCTATATAGCCATCTACGTTCTGATATGGTTTTATAAAGGGATCGGGCATGCAAACTTGCATGCCCGATCCTTTCGTCTTTGGTGTTTATTATACCAACAACAATCTGCACACAATAATCGACGCAACGATCCCAACAAAATCTGCAATTAATCCTGCGGGAACGGCATGACGAGTACGTCGAATATTCACCACACCAAAATAAACAGCAATCACGTAAAATGTCGTTTCAGTACTGCCCATCATTGTTGCGGCTAAATGAGACACATGTGCGTCGCCACCAAAATTTTTTATGATATCCAATAATATTCCATTGGATGCACTGGCTGAAAAAGGCCTCATCACGGCTAAAGGAACGACTGCCGTAGGCACACCGATTTTTTCAAAAAAAGGACCTATCCATGAAAAAATTAATTCAAATCCACCGGATGCTCTAAACATTCCAATGGCCACTAACATCCCTACCATATAAGGAATTATTTTAATCGCTAATTGAAAACCATCTTTGGCGCCATCCACAAATACTTCATACACTTTAACTTTTTTGCATGCAGCAATGAGCGGAATCCCTGCAATCATCAACAGAAATAAACCATTAGAAATCGCATCACTGAGCTGGCTGAACATCATACGACACCTCCGGTTTTGGCAAACGATACATCGGCGTTTTTTCTAAAAATTTTACTGCAACAATTCCGGCTAAAGTGGAAAATGTTGTTGCAACAAGCGAAGTAATAATAATATCAGTGGGATGTGCAGCACCTGCAGCCGCTAAAAATGCAATGGCGCTTGTCGGAATTAATTGTACGCTGGAGGTATTTATCGCTAAAAAAGTGCACATCGCATTGCTTGCAACACCTGGGCGAGGATTTAGGGTTTCTAATTCTGCCATTGCCTTTAATCCAAAAGGAGTGGCCGCATTTCCAAGACCTAACATATTCGCCGCAATATTCATCACGATTGCGCCCATTGCAGGATGCTCAATTGGCACATCAGGAAATAATCGTCGCATGAGAGGGCGAATGGCTTTTGCAAGGGCTCGTACAAATCCAGCTTCTTCAGCGATGCGCATCATGCCGAGCCAAAGAGACATTATGCCGGTAAGCCCCAAAGCTAATTCGAAAGCGAATTTTGCTGATTCTGTAACAGATGCTACAACAGCAGGGATTTTTCCCGTTATTATTCCAAAAACTACGGATAAAATAATCAATCCGAGCCAGATGATATTTAACATTGATTTTCCTCCAGTCAGACTTGGATAGTAACGAATAGAGAGGAGATTCTCAATATTATTAGCGGATATTCCGTATTTTTTCTAGACGGGGTCAAACTCACAGATTTTTTTCCAAGGCTGGGGAAAGAAAATAATGTTAGATGCTAGAGACTGTAAAAATATGGGGGTTTACATCTTGTGGCGGATGGTTAGTATTATTTATCATTCTTATTTTTCTCTGCATAGTTCATCACAAACACACTCAGTAACGATAATATACCAGCAAAAATAAAAGGCGCATAAATATTAATCGTCGCTAATAATGACGCTGCAAATGCGCCCACACTAAATGCTGCCGCCACCACTGCACCAATGACACCCATCACCCAACCTTGCTCATCATGCGAAACACGATTTGAACACATGGTGATTAATACTGAATAAGCAATACTACACGCAATTGCAACAGGTATTGAATATAACCAAAATTCTTTTGCGGATGTTTCAGTAGCCATTAAAATCAACCCTAGCCCCATCGCAATCATGTTTATATTTACAGTCATAGCATACGATAAATATCGCGTGCATAATTTAATACCTATGGTAAGCGCAATCGCAAAAAGCACACCCATATAAGACATATACTGTGCAATTTCGATATTATCATACTGATATTTTTGCAATACAAATACAGGCACATATACGAAAAATATTGTCCAGGTAAATTCAATAATAAATAAGGCGACTGAATGCCAACGCACTTTTTTGCTGGTAAACGCATCGGTAAAAACCATAAGACCTTTAATAATATTTATGGGCGCCTTAATTTTGGGTTTGTAACTTTCTACCAATGCCATCATCAACATCAGCGCGTTTAATAATGCTAATCCACCGGCAACATAAAAAGGCGTGCTGTAAGTGAACCAGGACATAATATTTTCATCGGCTAAATACCCGCCCGCGATCGGGCCTATAACAAAACCGACGCAATTGGCGAAAATAATCCAACTCATATTATTAATTTTATCTTGATGACTACTAATATCGGCAATGACAGCTTGGGCGATTGATTGACTACCAGAAAAAAATCCGCTCACTAAACGACCAACAATGACCAAAAACAATGAACCGATTTGAATTCCAATACCTGACAAAACAAAACCCAGCGCATCGCCTGCCAAACAAATAACCAATACTTTTTTTCGACCGATACGATCTGATAGATCACCTAAAAAAGGAGCCCCAATAAACATTAATACCGCCCACGAGGTTAGGGTTATCCCATACCACAATTGGCGGACAGTCTCGCTTGTTGCGAGGGGCAAGATACTCTCTGAGGGTGTCATGAATAAGGGACTTAGGATTGGAAATATAATCCCCGCCCCCATTGTGTCGATGACTAATACTAAAAAGAGTGGTGCCAATATAAAGATTTTGTTATGCTTTAGCATGATTACATCACTTTATTCCGGCTGATTTTAGCCTTGATATTGCATAAATTAATCGTAAAAAGTAGCACAAGAGTGCTGTGTAATAGATTGATTGTGCAATATTCAAAATTTAATTATAGCAAATAGTTCGATTTTGTGGAAGCCCGTAGCTATGCTTGTTTATGCCTATTTTTAGCAAAATTCGATGCGGCTTTACAATTTCAACCAAGATGAGAGAGAAGAGAATGATCACTACAAACATCGACGAAGCAATTAAAGCACTGAAACAAGGTGAAGTTATCGCCTATCCCACAGAAGCTGTTTTTGGATTAGGCTGTGATCCTTTTAATAAATCCGCTGTAGAAAAATTATTAACATTGAAACATCGACCTGTATCTAAAGGTTTAATTCTAATCACGCATGATTGGAATCACGTTGCTCAATTAACCAAATCTATCGATGAAATTGCCATGAATCGTGCTCAAAGCTCTTGGCCAGGCCCATACACTTGGGTATTTCCTGCATCAGATTCGGCCCCATCATGGATACGAGGCGATCACCCTAGCATCGCTCTTAGAGTCACACAACATCCTATCGCAAGTGCACTTTGCAAAGCCTTTGGCGGACCCATTGTTTCTACGAGTGCCAATTTAGACGGCATGGCACCTGCATTAAATGCAGAAGCCGTTTTACACGCTTTTCCTGAAGGAGTTGCAGTAATAATTAATGGCGCAGTAGGAGAAAACGTTAATCCCACAACAATACGTGACGTTTTGACTGGTAAAACCTTTAGAGATTAATTTAGATCATTTGTATCTAATTACGTGGTATAATTATGCTTGAATTTTTGAAGGAGCAAATTTATGAAGTCAATACTTATCTCTATTGGAATCGTTTTAATTCTTGGAGGTATTGTAGGTCTTACATACCCTGTATTCTCTTATAATAAAGAAGAAAAAATTGCACAAATTGGAGAAGTTACTGTGACTGCCGAACATCCCAAAAGAATTTATATCCCACCTTTTGTTTCTGTGCTATGTATTTTTTCAGGACTAATTTTAGTCGTAGTCGCTAGAAAGTAATTGTAAGATTGATTTGAAATTATGAGTCTATACAATGCCAGTATACTGAGATATTGTAAATTACCATCACCTAGTCTGAAGAAAGCAATAAATTCTAGCTTATCTTCAGACTAGGCCTTCCTTCAATTACATTATTAATTGATTAGGCAGGAAGTCGTACCACCATCATTGCATTCAACAATACATGAGTTGAGCGCAACAATTTTAACAGATTTAACTTTATAGAAGTCAAACCGGGCTTCTTTTACACAGTTCTTTACTGTATTAGCATCATATATGTTACAGACACCACTCAGCTTGTTAATTTTTTTGCATTCAGCAACTTTAATCGTTGCATTAGTGTCTCCTGTCGCTTTTGCATGGTAAATATCGGATTTCTTAGCTCTTATGCCATATAGAACGTCGGGATTATCAGAAGCAGAAATAATAATATAACCAACGTCTT
>JAKORL010000140.1 GCA_029777855.1 Pseudomonadota bacterium | reverse complement strand
ATGAGATAATTCCTGATTACTCTAAATCGTCAATTTGAGACCTGACCCCATCCCTCTGGAAAGAACTATTGAAAAATCATCATGGATTTTCTCTATCTGAATTTTTAGTGGTGATGACACTATCAGCCATTGTTCTAGGTATTGGAATCCCATCCTATAACCAGATTATTGCAAATTACAGGGTGCGAATAGCGAGTCAGCAATTGACTAATGCTATTCATCAAGCTAAAGAGTGTGCAGTTCATTATCAATGTAAAGTTATTCTCTGTGGCAGTAGTAACGGAATTTTTTGCGATGGAAAATGGGCTGCGGGACAAATTATTATGAATAAAGAAACAAAGAAGGTCTTTTCTGTTTTTCCTGAATTACCTAGAGGGATTTCAGTGTCTTGGCGTTCTAATTTGGGCCATAATGAACACATTATTTTTACTCCAATAGGCTTACCAGAGGGCCAATGGGGTAGTTTTTGGATTGAGAATAATTATATAGGTGTTAAGCGAATAATTATTAATTCACTGGGTCGTATTAGTTAATCTAATCTCAAGATTATTTCATCCTCGTTCGCTTCCGCGGGAAGGAGTAGAAAGTATGGGGGGGGGCTTTTTATCGTCTTCTGTTTCAGCTGCTTTTGCAGCTTTGGCCTTCTGAACTGAAGAATTATTCAACATATCTTTTGCTGGACCCGGCAAAACTTTTTCTTCTTCGCGATGAGTGCCAATAGCGGACTTTGCTGGGTCCTTAGTTTGTTGACGTAGTTCCATTAATCGAGATCTAACTGCTTCTTTACGAGCTGCTAAATCCACTGACTTTGATTCTGCTTCAAATACTTTTTCGTCTAGGCTAATTAATTCATCTGTTTTAGCCTTAAAACTTTCGAGTTCCTCATTAGGTTTGCCTTCTTGTGTTGATGCAACTCGCTGTTGTTGGTTTGTATCTGTACCGATTACAGCTCCACTTCTTTTTCTAGGGGGGCTATCAAACTGCGTTGTATTTTCATTTTTTTGTTCAGTAGACTTTTGGGGCACATCGCGATGACCACTTATTGTAATTTTTCCTCCAGGGCTAGCAGGTGGGCTAGTAGGACTATTTTCTGGTGCGGGAGGTCCTTGCCTTTCAGTTTGCGCTTCACTAGGGCTTCTAGGGTTAATAGTCTCTTCTGATTTGCTACGGTGCAAGCCAATTATCGTGCCTTCTTTTTTCCAATCTTCGGCAGATAGTTGCTTTCCAAAACGTTTCTCTCGTAATGATGCGTCAGGTCTTTCTTTTCTAGGTGATTGAGGTCGATCAAGTTCTTGATCTGCAGAACGTGGTGTAGTAGGGGGAGATGTTGTCGTTTTAGGCGTTACAGCTTCACTGACTGGTTGTGGACTAGAAGTTTCATTTATTTTGGCTGCTTTTACCTTAGAAGTTAGTTCCTCGACTGCTTTACGATACTCTTTTAGATCATCAGAATCACTGTCGCTAGGGGGTTTTTTAGAGTCATTATTTAATTTTTTCAATTTCTGGGATGCATTTGCAACAGACATGTACGTCTTTTTAGCTGTTTCAGCTACAGTAGGATCTGTACTTTTTTTAGCCTCCTCCCATTGTCTGTTGTAATTATCGGTAATCACACCGCTTATCATGGGGAAAATTAAATTTGCGAGATCACCACTGTTTGCAATTTCTTTGGCAACTCCTACTAAGGCACTTGGAACTCTGAAATCTCGTACACATTCGGAGGTGTTCTGACTATATCTGGCAGCTGAGATAGGATCATTCTTATATTCTTGGTTTACTGCAAATTTTACTGCAGTGCTATAGATACTACTTCCACGTATAAAATATTCGCCTTTAGAGTTTTTTACACGCTCCCATTCTCTCATTACGAGTTTGCTAATAAACTCATTTTGGTCTGACTCATTTAATCCTTCGCGCATTAAATGAAAAGTTTGTTCACCAAGTTTTTCGCCAATCAAGGAATTTGCAATAACAAAATTTATTCTTTCATCAACGGTAGGTGATGATTTGAGAAATTCTTGAACTATTCTTTCCTTATGTAGCAAGCCTATACTGCGATCCAATTCATTTTTTTTCATGTGTCTTAAGTCCTGCGCCCATTAGTTCTATGATGAGGTTTTTATTTGAGTCATCTGTCGGTATTGAAGGATTATTTCTTAGGTAATTCATGATGTCTATAGGACTGTGATTCTTTAATGAATTTTTAGCTACTCTAAGGTTGTTCAGAAGATCAATTTTATTGATTAATACATTTTTATTAGCATCATCCAAATTTTCTAGAATAGCATTTCTAAATTGTTCACTTCCATCGCCATCAGTCGGAATATTAGGATTTTTCAAAAGATAATCTAACCTCTGCTCCACTGTTGGCGGAGTACCTTTCAAAAGCAAATATTTTGTAGGTGATACAAATGCTTTCAGTGCTGCTAACCTTTCTTTCATACGAACTCCTATCTTAAACTTTGAGTTCAGCTTTATTGTCCTCACTAGGATATGCTCAACTCCTATAACTTACTCTTGCCACTAATACATAACCCTAAATACACTTTGCCTACTGTAATTATAGTCGAAATTCAGGTTTTTGCTGGGATGCAAGGCCAATAGGGCTTTATAGGGCACGCAGGGGGTGGATTATTGGGTTTTAGGGATGGTTTAAATTGGCTGTAAACCCTTGTATTGACGGCCGTTTCGGGGTATAGTGACCTGTTGCCCAGGATCTGTAATGACAGCGGACGGGGCATAAGTATTCAACTAACCTAAAGGGGAACTAACATGTCATTGACAGCGCAAGATATCCAGGCGGTCATTAAGGCGTACCAACGCTCTGAAGGCGATACAGGGTCTACAGAGGTTCAGGTAGCGGTATTATCGACTCGAATCAACTATCTCACCGAGCATTTTAAAGCTCACCCTCACGATCACCATTCTCGACGTGGACTGCTGAGGCTCGTGAACTTACGACGTACGTTGCTAAAATATCTCAAAAACATCGATATTCAGCGTTATCGTGAGTTGGTCAAGCGACTCGATTTACGTGGGTAAATCTCGAATCAATTTTAACGATTTTTTGTTGTTCAGATGGATCTGAGCAAGTGATCAATCAACTTATTTAAAGGAAACTAATTGTGTTTAATGTAGTAAAGAAAACTTTTCAATACGGTGCGCACACCGTCACTTTAGAAACAGGCGAGATCGCTCGTCAAGCGACTGGCGCGGTGGTAGTGACCATGGGACAAACAGTCGTGTTGTGTACGGTTGTGGGAATGACCTCTCCAAAACCAGGTGTCGATTTTTTCCCTCTGACAGTTGTTTATCAAGAAAAAGCGTATGCGGCTGGAAAAATTCCCGGTGGATTTTTAAAGCGTGAAGGGCGTCCGAGTGAACATGAAACATTAGTTTCTCGATTGATTGATCGTCCATTACGACCTTTGTTTCCTGAAGGTTTTACAAACGAAATTCAGGTTATTGCCACTGTTATGTCTTTGGATGAAAATGTCCCTTCAGATATTCCTGCATTAATAGGTTGTTCTGCTGCATTGGCAATTTCAGGCATTCCATTTAACGGACCTGTTGCTGCGGCGAGAGTGGGTTATCGTGATGGTCAATTTTTGTTAAATCCGGATAATACTGAATTAACAACGTCACAATTAAATTTGGTTGTTGCAGGTACTCAAGATGCCGTTTTAATGGTTGAATCAGAAGCACAACAACTTCCTGAATCAGTGATGTTAGAAGCCGTGATGTTTGGTCATGAAAAGAGTCAAGCAGTAATTAATGCGATTAATGAATTGAAAGAAGAAGCAGGTAAACCTCGTTGGGAATTTACTCCGGCACCTGCAGAATCTGAGCTTACTCAGAAAATTAATGCATTGGCTGCTACAGAAATGGCAGAAGTGTATAAGATGCATGATAAAGCGGCTCGTCATGATGCTGTTCGTGCATTATTTAATCGTGTTGTTACGGATCTTTGCACGGCAGATCCTGCAGCACCGTCTGAAGAAAATGTTCGAGATCATTTATCCGTTTTAGAAAAGAAAGTGGTGCGTGATCAATTATTGCATTTTGGTCAACGAATTGATGGTCGTGATACTAAAACAGTTCGTCCTATTAATATACAAGTGAGTAAATTACCCCGCGTTCATGGTTCGGTTTTATTTACGCGTGGAGAAACTCAAGCAATTGTAGCTGCAACATTGGGTACAGCGCGTGATTCACAAATTATTGATGGGTTGTCGGGTGAAAGTCGTGATCCGTTTATGTTGCATTATAATTTCCCACCGTACAGTGTGGGCGAAGTTGGACAAATGGGCTCACCGAAGCGTCGAGAAATCGGACACGGTCGTTTGGCAAAACGAGCGATGGTGGCTGTATTGCCAACCGCAGAAGAATTTCCGTATGTATTACGTATCGTTTCTGAAATCACAGAATCGAATGGATCAAGTTCGATGGCAACAGTGTGTGGTACCAGTCTTGCATTAATGGATGCTGGTGTGCCGATTAAAGCGCCTGTAGCTGGAATTGCGATGGGGCTTGTAAAAGAAGGCGATAAATTTATCGTACTGACTGATATTTTAGGTGATGAAGATCACTTAGGCGATATGGATTTTAAAGTGGCAGGAACTGCTCAAGGTGTTACTGCACTTCAAATGGATATTAAAATCGAAGGCATTACCCGAGAAATTATGCAAGTTGCACTGGATCAAGCACGTGAAGGTCGTATGCATATTTTAGGTATTATGAATCAAACATTACCTGAAGCGCGTAAAGATATTTCGATGTTTGCTCCTCGCATTTTAACGTTTAAAATTAATCCTGATAAAATTCGAGAAGTTATTGGGAAAGGTGGTGCGACCATTCGTGATATTACTGAAAGCACCGGCGCGACTATTGATATTTCAGATGATGGTACAATTAATGTCGCAGCTGTTGATGGTGCTGCAGGTGAAGCGGCTAAAAAACGCATTTTAGATATTGTCATGGATGTTGAAGTCGGACAAATTTACGACGGTAAAGTTGTGAAATTACTGGAGTTTGGTGCTCTTGTAGAATTAACACCTTCACAAACAGGAATGGTTCATATTTCACAAATCACTCAAGAGCGCGTCGAAAATGTGGGTGATTTCCTCCAAGAAGGCCAAATCGTCAAAGTGAAAGTACTCGAAATGGATCGTCAAGGACGCATTCGTTTGAGCATGAAAGCAGTGACTGAAGAAGGCGAAATGTCTTAATGTGATTGTTCTGTAAATAATCCACTCAATGAAAGGGGCAAATGAAAATTTGCCCTTTTTTTTTGCTTCCAGATCTATCAAAGGTATGAAAAGGCGTAAGACCTGATATCAATAGTTCTGCATGCTACAGATTTGAAGCCGTTCTGTTCGAAATATAGATTCCCCTTTTAAAGCATTACATCTTGGCACTATCTTATCAAAACACCCAAAGTAGGGGGTGTTACATCAATGATATCGATTTAGCGTAATAAGCTGAGCAGTTCGTTGCGGGTGCGTTCGTCGCTGCGGAATTTGCCGAGCATGACGGAGGTTTTCATGAGGGAGTTTTGTTTTTCAACGCCGCGCATCATCATACAGAGATGTTGGGCTTCGATAATCACAGCGACGCCTTTGGCTTGGGTGACTTCTAAAATAGATTGTGCGATTTGTTGGGTGAGTCTTTCTTGTATTTGCAAACGGCGGGCAAATAGATCGGCGATTCGCGCAAATTTTGATAAGCCTAATACTTTTCCGTTTGGAATATAGGCAATATGGCATTTTCCAAAAAAAGGGAGGAGATGATGCTCGCACAAAGAATAAATTTCGACGTCCTTTACTAAAACCATTTCATCCATATCTGAATCAAAAATGGCGTTGTTAACAACTTCAGGCAAGGTTAAATTATATCCACGAGTTAAATAACGAAATGCTTCTGCAGCGCGTTTGGGTGTGTCTTTAAGACTGTCGGTTTTTTCTCTTGGATCGAGATTATCGAGTAATTTCGCGATGGCTTGTTCCATTTTATTTAACCTGGTGGCCAGGTGAGTGAGCGCCCACCAATTAAATGAAGATGAATGTGAAATACAGCTTGGCCTGCACCGCGGTTGCAATTAAATACAACACGATATCCTGTTTCGGCAATATCCAATTCTTTAGCGAGTTTTTGCGCCGTTAAGAGAATATGTCCCGTCATAGCTTTGTGTTCTTCTTTGAGATCGTTGAGTGTAGAAATGTGTTCACGTGGAATAATCAGGATGTGGTGTGGTGCCACAGGATTAATGTCGTTAAATGCCACGACATCATCATCTTCGTAGACGATTTGGCTAGGAATTTCGTGGCTCGCAATTTTGCAAAATAGACAATTCATAGGGCTCTCCAGCATTTTGTAAGTGTTAGAGTATCAAGAGCTTGTGTGAAAGGCAATCAGGTGAGTGTGATTAACGCTGGTTCAAGAGTAAGAGTAGAGTTGTGAATGCGATTGTTAGGATGCTTGATATGGAGTTGTTGTGAGAAGGTGGCGATCCAGTTTTTCTGGATCGCCACTCTATCGTTAAATGACGAAGCTTTCTTAGTGGCTTAGTCTAAATTGAGCAATGGCTTACTCTCATCTTCTTTAGGCGCAAGTGTTTTGAGATGAGCAGCATGTTGTGCATCATAGTCAGTACAACTCTGTGCGAAGAATGTCGGGCCTTTAGGAGTTTCTCGCTCTTCAAAGTTTCTCGCCATTTCTTTGTGATTTGTTTCTTGGCCGTTTAAATGAAGAACGGGCGCTGATACGAGGCTATATTCCATGGCGGTATCACGACAAGCTCCCGCATTCAGTGCGTCTGAAGAAGCATTACCCACAACAGTGGTTACAAACCCAAAATTAGCTTTGAGTGCAGCCATAGTGGCAGGCGCCATGCTCTCTAACCAAGAAAGTGCTCTATTTGGTAGCCATTCTAAAGAAAATGCACCTTGTTGACCTAAGGTGGCACCGTTACCATAACCGTTCAGAACCACGAGAACGAGTACACCTAAAGCCAGAATGATGCGCCCAGAAGGTAACAACACTTCTTTAGTAGGGTAGTTCCAATAGAATTTTGCGGAGTCCATGATCGTTCTGAAAAATCGACCTGATGTTAAAATAACACCAAACATTCCAACGCCATAAACAACACCGGCAGTGACTTGAGCAACTTTTGCTCCAATCAGTAATGAAACGTTGGTTAAGTTTTTTAACGTTAAACCAAAGTTTACTGCAAAGCCTGGTACCCATGATAATGCGGCTGCAACAGCGAGACTTGCAGTATCACTCCATTTTAATGCGAGTTGGATTAGATTCGCTGTGCCATCCACAGATGATTTAGAAATGGCAAAAGCAGCAATAAAAGTTCCAATCAGAGCAGCTATCACGAGTGGTACAGCAAAAATCACTTTTAATATGTGGCGAAGATTATGTTCAAATTTCAAAAGAGCAATTTGTTTTCTCTTTTGCAGGATTTCATTTCGAACAGCCGAAGTAAATTTGTCATTATTATTTTGAGTCATCAAATTGATGACTTCATTTTGCAGTTTTCTCAATTCATGATTATATTCTGGGAATTTAAAAAAGCCTTTGAACGACGCCCAGCTTTCTGAACGAACTTGGCTAAATGTTTTACCACGAAGCCCTTTAGCAAAACCTACACCTACCATAAAGAATAAGGAGGTCATACCGACGATGGTTAGTGCGGCAATGAAGCCTGTTCCGATTAATGCAATGGTTGGAGCAGTCGCGACTGTGAAGCCTGTGAGAGCAACGAGTGCGCTGAAGGCAAATCCACCACTGATAATACCGGTAGCTAAAGAGAACGAGAAGAATACTCCCAAAAAGACCTTCAATGGCCAAGACATACCATAAGTAAGATCACCGCGTGCAAGTGCAATCAATACACCTGCGATATCTCTCCAAAAAAGAACGGTATTAGTGACGGCGCATGAAATACCAATTGCTACGGCTAATGAGCCGGTTGCAGCAAAAACAGCAATCGCAACTTGTCCTGCAGCAATAATGATTGCAAAAACAGCGGCCGTCCAAAAAAGGCCTTTTTTGAGATTGCGCATGCTGAGTTTGCTTTGCAGTTTTTTGTGATCTTCATCCGTTTTACGTTGAGTATCTGCCTTAACGTAGTCATTACTTTTTTCGTGGTACTTGTATCCTTTTTTAGCCGCTTTTTTTAAAAGCTCTTTTTTAAAATCGGGATAGTCTTCGTGATTTTCATCGACGACTTTAAGATTATGAAATTCATTTATTACGCTTCCATTTGAATTGACGAAACTAAACTGTGTGTTATCAAAAACAATTGTACCGACTTTGGCATCTCTTTTAACATCACCTTGGAGAATTTCGAGTCCGAATGCTTTACGTTCATTCTCAAATCGAAACTCGTAATCAATTTCTGCAGCGAGGCGGTTGAACGCTCGTTTCAAAACCTTAATGACCGTTTGGTGTTTAATATTATCTTCTGGAAATGCCATTTCAAAAGCTTCGGCAGGCATATTGATCAGTTTTGTGATTTCAGCCTGAATTTTGGCTATGTAGCCTTCTACAGCTCGACGATCTAATACTTCCCAACGTTGCTCGTTGCCACGATGCCTTCGGAGAAAATCACCAGGATTTTGTTCCATCTTAGCATTATGAATCAATGGGTTTTGTTCTGGTGATTTTGCGTAGAGCAGAGTGAACATGGAAAGAATATGAGCTAAGTGTGGGTTTCGACGACCTTGAATAAAGGTCCCAACCATGCCATTAGGGGCAGCATCGCTTAAGGTTCTTTCAAATTCATTAAATACTCGACGATCCTCTTGTTGAAGATCAGTAATTAATTTATTTACATCAGGATTAGTTGAGCTGTTCCATGTAGATCGTATTGTTTCTATGCTGTTGTTGCTTAATGCGGTGAGTAAAGCTTTAACTGAAATTTCTTGATCTACGAATTGGATTTGTTGGCCAGGTTGATTGTTTTGGGCAGGAACTTTGATAGTAACTGTGTAATTCTCATCTAATTGCGAAAGGGCTTCGTACGCTTTTCGTTTGATCTTAGTACGTTCAGAATTATCGCTGGAAATCCAAGTATTAGGTTTTGAGAACAAATTCCAAAAAGTATATTGAACTTCTTTAGATTTTTTGTTTTTGCTGAAATAGCTTCCGAGCCAGCCTGAAAAAGTAGGATCAATATTTCGCTCATCGAGACCGAGGTAGTTGGTGTTGTTGTGATCAGTAATAAGTGGAAAGGTGGGTAATTGCAGCGTTTTTAATTTAGATCCAAATTCTTCAGACCTAGTTAACTGTTCCATACTTGACTCCTATCTGTAAAATTACGAAGCTTCTAGTTTATCATAAATTTTGTAGGAAAGTCAATGTATTTTTTGTGAGTATTTTTACCGTCATGGCATGCTAAAGGGGGCAAATCTGGATAAATGACGCATAGAGAGTCAAATCAGAAGTTGCGTGTCAAATGGTCATTTGTCTAGATTTGACCCACTCAGGTAATCATGGGTAAAATCGTGGTTTTCATTATCAGGGAGTGTTGGCCATGATGCATCGTTTTAAATGCCTTTGGGGTTCTTTAGGGATTGTCGTATTGAGTCTTTATTGCCGAGGGGCGTTGGCTCTTCAGGCTGCGATGAATACTGGCGGCGCAGTAAGCGCGGCTCCTGGCTCTCAATCCACCGTCGCTCCTGCCCCAGCAACCCCGCCTGCTCACCCTTCTGTGCCCGCCTTCCCGTCGCTTCAAGCAGGGGAGTTTACGCAAAAGCAAGTGATGGTTGGGTCAATGGCTGCCTTTGGTCGATTGTTCATATTAATAGCCTTTTTCTGGCTATTGATCGATGTGATGAGAAAGCTAGGTGGTGGCAAACCTGCATTTAAGAAGCCTCTGATATTAGGTGGGGCTGGCATTCTCATGGCCTATATCATACCTGTACTGATTAAATGAATATCTTAGCGGAAATTGGGGTACAAACCTGGCGCGTTAAACGGTCTTTGCCGGGTGCTAAACCTGAAATTTTCGCGAATCTCGTGCAGTTTTTTAAGAAGGACACTCTTATTCTAAGTGTGATTTATCCGCGTTGTATTGACAATAAAATGGGTGAGTTGCTGAATGGCTTCTGGGGCGCGATCGAAAATGCTGGGCATTGTAGTAGAGAAAGCCACTCTTTTGCTTCTTTTACAACGTCTAACAGCGCTCCTTTTTTCATTTTAGGAGATAACGTAGCTCAAATGATTCAAAAAGATGGTTTAATTTCTTCAGAAATTTTGGAAAACGCGATTATTCTTGATGATCCTCAGCAGGTGTTATCGAATCCCAAGTTGAAAGCAGGATGGTGGAAAGCGGTGCAGGCGATATTGTTGCATGAACGAACTACTACGGATGAAAATAGTAAATAAAAATACGATGACAAAGAAGAAGTACTCAATGAGGAAGTGGTAAAACCACCCACTCAGGTCTCACGTTAACCTCTGGAGCGAATAGGTATCAGGATGATAGCGGGACGGGCCATGGATGGCCCATT
>JAKORL010000139.1 GCA_029777855.1 Pseudomonadota bacterium | reverse complement strand
ATGCGTAACCGTAGTGAAGCGTTACAGTGTCTCTATGTTGCCGTGACTCGCCCTAAAACTTACTTAATATTGGTGGTGTAAAAATGAGTCTTGATACGCTAATCAAAAAAGCACTAGCTAAACAGCCAATGATTAAACCATCACGCACTAAAAAACGCGCACAAGTTACGACTTGGCGAGAATGTTCAACGTTCCATCAACAACAATGTCGAGTTATTGCATCCGTCATGGGGGTTTATTGCCTGCAAATCGACAGGGTGACACGGGGGTCGAGATTGATCGTGCGATGGAGATGTGCAAATGAGTAATCAAGATATTAAATATCCGCATTATTTTAAAGATGTTTCCGATTATGAAAATATAGATGTTTACCGCGTATTAACATTATTCAAAGTTAATGACCCGTGTATTCAGCACGCTATTAAAAAGTTATTATGTGCGGGTGATCGTGGCGATAAAAGCATGATTAAGGATATTACTGAAGCGCGTGATAGTTTAAATCGTCATTTAGAAATGCTGAACGAGGATGGGTTGTTATGAAAACAACACTAAAACCAAGCTCAAAACACTTTTTACAGTATGACGCGGCAACATTTGAAAATGAAGGCTTTAAGACGTTAAACGGGCGCATTAGTCAGTTGGCGTTAGAGCCTAGATTTTGGAGTGTGTCAGTAAAAGTTATCACAGAGAATTTTGCAGGTACAGAGAAAATAAAAGACCACTTTAATTTCAAAACTTCTGAACGATGTAAGTTATCTGATTTGCGAGAACAGGTTAAAAAAGAGGTTTTAGATAAAGATGATTATTTGCCAGTTTGTACTCAATGTTTAGTAACTGCGCGAGTGATGATGTGAAATGGATTTATTGGCATTTATGAGTTTGGGTTCATTATTTTTAGCAGGTGGCAGCGATGACGATAGATGACGCTATTTTTAACCTCGAAACATTCGGCCGTCATCATTTAGAAAAAATACAAATTGACCATGATAAATCATGCGAAAAACTACTGAGGGAATCAGTAGCAGTGTTAGAAGGTGCGGGGATGATTGAATGGGATAAAGTGCCGAAATGGGCGCATTGTGATGTGAGAATTATTAACAGGCCGACAGCTAAAAACGATTTTACGGGGGATTTATGAGAAAATATAACAACACAAAACGCGAATATGACGGGCATAAATTCGACTCTCTGAAAGAATTGGCGCGTTATAAAATTTTATCAGCGTGGTTAGCGAGTGGAATTATTCGTGAGCTAAAGCTGCAAGAGCCATTTGTTTTAGTCCCTGCGGTGATTTTGATTAAAGATGGAAAGCCAAAAAAGAAACCAGCGGTTAAGTACTTCGCTGATTTCACTTACATGAAAGACAGTGAGTTTATTGTTGAAGACGTTAAAAGTGAAGCGACGAAAAATCTGCCCGTCTATCGTCTTAAAATTCACTTAATGAAGCATGTGCATGGGCTTGATATAACTGAGATTTGAGTCAAGCAAGCAGCAAAACAACCAACAGAACTAACGCGCCTAAGCTTAAAATCATGGCGTGTAAAATAATATTGTATTGTTGTTTGGTCATGCTATGCTCAGTCGATAGTGTTTTTTCGGTCGGTGATTATGAAAAACTTTTCTAAGTATTTTTCGTTGCGTGAGTTGACGTTTAGCAAGATTGCCGAAGATAACGACATCGATAACACGCCAACGCCTGATGTTTTAGAGAAGCTCAAATACACGGCAAGTCAATTAGATAAAGTGCGTGAATTACTTGGCAAGCCCGTCAATATCTCAAGTGGTTATCGTTGCTTACAAGTCAATCGGCGGCTTGGTAGTAAGGATTCATCGCAACATCTAAAGGGTGAGGCTGTAGACTTTAAGTGTGAATTGTTTGGCAATCCTAGAGCAGTATTTGAAGCAATCAGAAAAAGCGATATTCATTTTGACCAATTAATCTTAGAGTTTAATTCTTGGGTTCACATATCGTTTGTGAAAGAAGGTGGACGGCGTGAAAGTTTGATTATTGATAGATTTGGTGTAGAACGAATTAAGTAACGCCTCGCAGCGCATGGAAGCGTACCTTTGCCCTGATTCCCGTCGGGGCTTTTTTTGTGAAAAAAATGAATATTGTCCTGATTAAATGTTGCTTAAATCACTATAATCACATAAAATAATCAAACCAATACAGAAAATGGTTTTCTGTTAAAAGCGAGAAAGTTAAAATGAAAAAGTTACCACAAAAAACAGATGAATCGTGCAAGTTTGTAAGTGCTAATGAAGCTGTAAAAATGACAGGGTGCGCAAGGTCAACACTTATTAAATACTCTCAATTAGGACAGTTTCCTCCAATGATTAAATTGCTTGGTGAACGTTTTGCTTTTGTTCGTGAAGATGTTCAAAAATGGGTTGATGAGCGTTTAAGCTCAGTAAAATAACAATAGAAGCCGACTTAATCGCTAAAGTTGGGAAGATTGAAAACTTTAGCGAGTGGGTTAAAAAACAACTAGCCTCCATGTGAGGCTTTTTATTGCCTAAATTTTAACTTGTGCTATATTGTTTTCAACATAGGAGCGCGTGTTATGAATAGATTAAAAGAGCCTTCAAGCTATGCGGGTATTGCACTTATTTTTAACGGTATATCAGATTGTATGACGGGTAATTATCAAAGTGGACTACCGAGTATTATTTTAGGGCTTGTTGCTGTATTCAAGAAAGAAAACGGTGCAAAATAACATGGCCAATACATCTCAACATTTAGAACATGGGTTGAGCATGTCTGCTATCAAAACAACACCACCGATTATCGTCACAGGAATGACAGCAGCAGGAGTACAACTGCAAGATTGGCTGATTATGGCAACAATACTCTATACAGCTATACAAATTATTATAGCGTTGCCGAAATTGAAACAGTCATTTAATGAGTGGCGTAATAAATGAAAGCACTAAAACTATTTTTACAACTATGCTTAATATCAGGTATTTGTGTAATAATAGGATTTGGGTGTTGGATTGGTTATTTGTTGTGGTGGATTGTTGAGGGGATGAAATAGTGGTGTATCCTGATTCGGTACGTTTAGAGATATGCGAGCGCATTGCAAAAGGCGAAAGCATGGTTTCTATTTGTGCAAGCGAAGGAATGCCAAGCCAAGCACTTGTTTATCGTTGGTTGACTGTTGACAGTGAGTTTGTAGAGAGATACGCGCGTGCGAGGGAGCAACAAGCCGAGCATTATCTTGATGAAATCATTGCTATTTCTGACGATGTTTCATTAGATGAAATTATTGATGGGGAAGGTAATCCGCGCACTAACCACGAAGCTATTCAACGTTCAAGATTAAAAGTTGATACGCGCAAATGGGCAATGTCTAAACTTGCGCCTAAGAAGTATGGCGATAAAATACAACAAGAGATTGTCGGCGCGAATGGTGGCGCAATTCAAGTAAACACAACGGCAATGTCGGCCGAAGAAGCATATAATCTACTAATCAACGGCGGCACTATTAAAACGGACTAGCAATGACTGACGTTTTATTCGACTTTAAAAATCCTGATTATCAAGCTGTCTATAAAAAACGTGCCGAGCGTTTGCATACCATTCGCACGACTGAAGGTGCTT
>JAKORL010000138.1 GCA_029777855.1 Pseudomonadota bacterium | reverse complement strand
TATCTTTTTTGCGTGATTCAGGAAAAGTGCGCACACAGTCCTTGCCTGAAGCTAAAAGCTTCCAAAATTCCTCGGAATTATCGGCCAGCGGCATTCTGACTGACATTCCAATAATTGCAATCTTGTGGCTTCTGTTATCGCTAAAATCACGTTGATGATGATTTTTGTATTCTTCGATCAATGACAAAGCAACATCTTGCGATAGTTGCTTGTTTTTATATAATGTAAGTAGATGTGTAAGATAACGATTCATTTTATGATTACTGTAATAGAGTTAAAGCTTCTTCTAATTTTACTGATCCACTATCAATGCCATCTAAAAGGCTCTTAAGAGAGCTTTCTAAACATTCTTCACCGTAAAGCTTTGTGTTTACATATTTGCAAAGGTCTTTTAAAACAGGATAGGAATATAAATCAGATACATTAAGTTCCACTTGCAATTGAACCTTGGCCAAATGCAATAGTTTAACGGCGCTGATCGAATCTCCGCCGATATCAAAGAAGTTGGCTTCATCTTCCAGTTCTGTGTAGCCTAGCACGTCCATCCAAATCTTTTTCATTAGTCCAAGGATCTCTTCAGACGCCATTCGCTCATTCTTTTTATTAATTGCTATTTTGTCTGTTTTGATTACTGCATTATTTGTTGCTGCCTGAGGCTGAGATATCGAATTGAATTCTTGCAACATAGTTTCTGAAAAACGTAGCTTCATGAAAGGCAGAACCATAGTCATTACGTGACTATCAAAATCAGCCATCACGGCAAAATTCAATTCCTTTGTTAAAAATATTTCCAGGCAACGTAAAAACTCTTCCCTGGTTAACGGAGGGATCATGCTTAGTCTATCGGAAAGCAAGCTTCCATCATCTGCTTCGATCAGAGTATAATTCATTGTAATAGTTGTTCTCCCAAGAGAGTTACGATAATCCCCGTAGCTATCCAAAAAGAGATTTGAAGCGCAGCAATCAGCCCCTGTGGGACCGCCGGTCAATGACGAGATCGATGAAAAAGTTGCCATAAAATCCGGCTTTTGACTCGCTGTCAAATCATCGAGCAGCCATACCCCCCTTAATTTCGAAAGAATATTTTTTCTTATGAAATCGTAAGAAACTTCATCAAGTCGCTGATGACTAATATTTTTATTTGCAACAAAGACACCATTAATTGATCCATATTGAGCATTGATCACATTAATAGCTTCCTGGCATGATTTTAGATCGGTAATATCTGTTTGAATGTACATGATCTCAGACCCGTTTTTGCGGATCTCTTCGAACTGATTATGATGCTTTTCGGTAAGCTCTGAAGGTGGACGTCTGCTTAGCAAAGCAATTTTAACGCGTGCTTTTCGAGCCAGCAGTAAAGATGTCTGCATGCCAAGATAACCTACACCTCCTGCAATTACATAAACCCCATTTTCACGTATTGATATCTTTCGATCTTTGATATTATTTAGGTTGAGCTTATCAATTATTTGGACAAAACGTTTCCCTTCCCTGATCGCAACTACAGCGTTTTTGTAAACCGGATTATCAAAAATCTCCGAAAATAACATAGCCCCCATGCGATCATTATAATTAATGATATCGCAATCGATAGATAGGCTCATTGTTTTAGGGTATTCCTGCGAGATAACTTTATTAATACCCAATGAAGGCATGCGCGAAGGATCAATAACAGAATCGCTGTCAATCACTTGATGCGCATAACTTGTCATAGTAATAAATCGAATTGCAGGTTCAATAAATTGCTTTTGAAATGCCCGGATCAAATGATAAGAACTTAAGGTTCCGGCAATTTGAGAGTCACTAATTCCTTCAAGGGAATTCATTGCACTGCCGATCGGAGCACAGTCCCACATGTGCACAACCCCTGCAATTTGTCCATTGCAGGAGAGCTCCTGTATCAATTTTTCATAATGGCCGCTATTATTGGGGGCAATACTAAAGGTGTTGTCATTGATATGCCTAAATTCGGTGCCCATATATACTTTTATGCCCTGCACCCCATTTTTAACAGACAAATTAAAAAAGTTTTCGTGAGCAGGCAACTCTTGCATGAAGTAAAGATATTTTCCATAACTTCCCTTAACAGCCTCAGGAATATTTTCCTCTGCAATCCATTTCATAGAATGGCAGACAGAATCGATGCGTTGTTGAATATCATTCATTTCAATTTCAATTTTTGGCCAGTGTCTCTTTGAAAGAAATGCGTAGGTTGGCAAGGGCACTTTCCTTCTTGATTGAGTGCCTAAAATATTTTTCCAATTCACATGTTGTCCGGAAAAATAAAGGTTTAAAATATACTCTAAATTGCCTGATAATTGGGTCGGAAGCGTCCAGCTATGATGATGCGTGAGATTATGATAAAAGATCTGGTTATTGAGCTGATTCTCTAAATGCTTGCGATCAAATAAATATTGATCGATCTTGTTTTTTAAATCGACAATGCTGTCTGCAATAATTGCGATGCGATGAGAATAGTGATTTCGAGCTATCGCTGATGAAAAACAAATATCGGCAAAGGAATACGGACAAGTAATCAGGTAATCACTATATTTCGATAATATGCCTTTCAATGACTCTTCATTTTTTGCTGAAATAAAAAATACTGAAGCTTCCTTGTTGACCTCTTGCTTAGCTACGTTTTGATATTCTTCCAAAACAACGTGGCAATTGGTACCGCTAATCCCAAAAGAACTGACACCTGCTATGAGCTTTTCTTCTGAAGAAGTCCACGTTTTTAACTCCGTATTTACATAAACAGGCGAGTTATCAAAATCAATAAATGGATTTGGCTTGGTAAAATGAATATTGGGTGGGAGTTGACGATGTTCCAAGCTAAGAACAGCTTTAATGAATCCTGCCATTCCAGATGTTGCTTCTAAATGTCCAATATTTGTTTTCACAGCGCCTAGTGCACAAAACTGCTTTTTAGAAGTAAACTCGCTAAATGCATGGCTAATCCCCGTCACTTCAATGGGATCCCCAAGCTTGGTTCCCGTTCCATGCGTTTCAATAAAATTAAGTTTCTCAGGATTGATACCTGCTTTTTTCCAGGCTTCAGTAATAACTGAGGATTGAGCTTCAGGATTTGGAGCAGTGATCCCATTAGAACTTCCATCACTATTTACTGCACTGCCTTTAATGAGTGCATGAATGAAATCTCCATCTCGTTCAGCTAAATCTTTTCTTTTAATAACCAGGGCAGCTATGCCATCGCCAATATTTGTTCCATTGGCCTTTTCATCAAAGGATTTGCATCGACCATCGTAGGCTTCAATTCCCAAATTATTTATTTCGCGAATCGCTGGGAAAAGGCGAATATTAACACCCCCAACGATTGCCTGTTCGCAGTCGCCTGTTGAGATCGCCTGGCAAGCTTGATGCACTGCCACTAAGGAGGAGGAACAAGCTGTGTCCACGATCATTGTTGGACCACGCAAGTCATATAGAAAAGATAATCGATAAGCTAGCATGGATGGTTGGTTTCCTAAGGCTACATTTGGATCATCTTTTGCGAG
>JAKORL010000010.1 GCA_029777855.1 Pseudomonadota bacterium | reverse complement strand
GTCTCATTTAGTATTTCACAACCACCATAATACCTCCGAATCCACTTTAAAAATAGCATTTCTAGTCTCGACATCTAATTTTCTGAATTGACAATTGGCCTATATAGCATTAAATTCTGAGCATTATTGCGCCCGTAGCTCAATTGGATAGAGCGTATGACTACGGATCATAAGGTTGAGGGTTCGAGTCCTTCCGGGCGCGCCAGTGCATCGAATAACACGGTATTATTATGAGAAAACTCATCTATGGAATTATACTTTTAATCTTGGTTACTGTTGTAGCGAATTTCACCCTCTGGTTTTTTAATACAAAAGCTATAAATCAATCAATCGAACAACTAAAAACCGCCTTGTCAGCCGATGATCTCGAATTCGCTTATACTGAAATTAAATTCGATAGTTTTAAAGCCTGGAGGATTGAAGGTGTTATAGTAGAGCCATCTCTCAAGTCCAAGATTTTTGGCAAACTGCTAAATCTCCATGTCCCACGGGTTCATTTCACCAGCTACCCTTTCTCAGATGAACTTGAGCTTTCTATGCCTGGTGATCATTTCTTGTATAAATTTACCGACAAACTCATGAATAATGATGAGAATGTTAAAGTTCAATACGACACTCAGTCACCTCCCACACTGAACTTCAGCTTCAACAAATCGCTAAGTGAGCTCGTTCCATTATTCAAAGAAGATAACTCTAATCTTTATAAAGCACTCAAGAATATTTCCCTTAAAGCCTCTGGTTTAAACTTCATCGATAATCACACTAGCACCCTGGTTAGCAAAACTGGTGGCATCGATATTGAAGCTAACTTTGCTCCACCTGCAAATAATGAAATCAACTTTGAAGGCCTTATGAAAATCAAGGATGTTGTCTACAATCCTGATTATATTTCTTCGGCACCTGCCCACAAAAAAGAGCTATATGAGCATCTGGTAAAAGTAGGAGCCACTAACATCGATCTCGATTTTTCATTCCATGAAGCAGGTAAATCTGATAAGTCACATGGTGACTACAATTTTAACCTG
>JAKORL010000137.1 GCA_029777855.1 Pseudomonadota bacterium | reverse complement strand
TTTATTCTTAAATAAACCAGAAAATGAGCTAAGCAAAGATCTGACACCTTTCCATCAACCATGGAGGATTTATGAGGTTCATTTCGTTGATTTTTGTTGTCTTAACACTGCTGTTTACCAACGCCACATTTGCCACGAACAAGGTCAATATACCGATTATTTTATATCATAATTTTAATCCGACGGTTCCTGGCAGCATGACAATGACACCGCAAAAATTTGAAGCGAATTTAAAGCTGCTAAAAGCGCATGGCTTTACCTTTATTCCATTAAAAGAAGCGGTGGCGTATTTACAAGGTAAGCGTACCACACTTCCTCAAAAACCAATAGTCCTCACGGCTGATGATGGCTGGGAGTCGGTGTACACGTACATGTATCCTATCGTGAAGAAATTAAATATTCCTGTCACTTTATTTATTTACCCTGCAAGCATTTCCAAAGAAAAACATTTTTTGACATGGGAGCAATTGACTGAAATGAAAAATACGGGACTATTTGATATACAAAGTCATACCTTTTCACATCCCAACTTTAAAATTGCAAAAAACAAACTTTCACCATCCGATTTCGAAAAATATGTCTGGAAAGAATTGACTTCTTCGAAAAAAATATTAGAAGATAAGATGGGGCATCAAATTACTTTATTAGCATGGCCGTTTGGTATTTATAATCAATACCTAGAAAATCAAGCTACAAAAGCTGGGTATGAGATGGCCTTTACCATTGGTTACCGAACTGCAAATCGCGGTTTTAAGGCTATGGAGCAACCGCGTTTTATGATAGTGGATAAGCTCGCGGATCAGACCTTTAAAATAATACTGAGCAGCGCACCTTAAAACCCGACTATAAAAAAGGGGCCAAATTTTTATCACCCTATTGCACTGATGCTGTCTTAGCTTTGCTTGCAGTAAATAACAAGCTATCCCCTTTGCGTGTGACAGAAATCACTTGGCCCCCAAGGAATTTACCTGACAAAATATCTTGAGCAAGCGGATTTTCGAGATACACTTGCACGGCTCTTTTTAAGGGTCGTGCACCGTACACTGGATCGTAGCCCACCTCAGCTAAATAATTCAGTGCATCATCATCCACTTTTAAGGTTAGATTTTGTTCGACTAATCGCTTAGCAAGACGCTCAATTTGCAGCGTTGCAATCGTGCGAATTTGATCTTTCTGAAGTTGATGGAATACAACGGTATCATCGATACGATTAATAAATTCAGGACGGAAGTGTTCACCAACGACCTTCATTACCGCTTCTTTCATCGCATCGTAGCCATGACCAGATAATTCTTGAATTAAATGCGAACCTAAATTCGAGGTCATCACTATCACTGTATTACGAAAATCAACCGTGCGACCTTGACCATCGGTTAATCGACCATCATCTAATACTTGTAACAATACGTTAAATACATCGTGATGGGCTTTTTCAATTTCATCGAGTAAAATTAAAGAGTAAGGCTTGCGTCGAACAGCTTCGGTTAAATAGCCGCCTTCTTCATAACCCACATACCCTGGAGGCGCACCAATTAATCGAGCCACAGAGTGTTTTTCCATAAATTCAGACATATCAATTCGGATCATGGATTCTTCGGTATCAAATAAAAACATCGCTAATGCTTTGCAAAGCTCTGTTTTACCAACCCCCGTGGGCCCTAAGAAAATAAATGAGCCAATGGGCCGATTCGGATCAGATAATCCTGCCCGAGATCGACGAATTGAATTCGCTACTATTTTAATTCCTTCATCTTGACCAACAACACGACGATGCAATTCATCTTCCATTCGCAATAATTTTTCGCGTTCGCCTTCCAATAATTTGGTGACTGGGATATGTGTCCATTTAGAAACGATTTCTGCAATTTCTTCAGAGGTGACTTTATTTCTCACTAATTGACGTTCTTTTAACTCAGAATTGCCTGCCTCTTGCAACCTTTTTTCAAGCTCAGGTAGTTTTCCGTATTGTAGTTCAGACATTCTAGCAAGATCACCTGCACGACGAGCAGTTTCCATTTCCAATTTCAATTTTTCTATTTCTTCTTTGATGGATGCCGCACCTTGCAACATCGCTTTTTCTGATTTCCAAATTTCTTCAAGATCAGAATACTCTTTCTCCATTTTTGTGATTTGATTTTCCAGATCTGATAAACGTTTTTTAGAAGCCTCATCGGCCTCTTTTTTCAAGGCTTCTCGCTCAATTTTAAATTGAATTAATTTACGCTCTAACCTATCCATGTCTTCAGGCTTAGAATCGATTTCCATTCGAATTAAACTAGCTGCTTCATCGATAAGATCAATGGCTTTATCTGGCAAATTGCGATCCGAAATATAACGATGAGACATCACTGCAGCCGCAACAATCGCAGGATCGGTAATTTCGACTCCGTGATGCACTTCATAACGCTCTTTCAGTCCTCGTAAAATTGCGATGCTATCTTCAACGCTAGGCTCATCAACTAAGACTTTTTGGAATCGTCTTTCAAGGGCTGCATCTTTTTCAACATATTTTCGATATTCATCTAAGGTTGTTGCACCGACACAGTGTAATTCACCTCGAGCTAAGGCAGGTTTTAACATATTACCGGCATCCATTGCGCCTTCCGCTTTTCCTGCACCAACCATAGTGTGCAATTCATCAATAAATAAAATAATTTGCCCTTCTTGTTTTGCTAAATCATTGAGCACTGCTTTTAAACGTTCTTCAAATTCTCCTCGATATTTTGCGCCCGCAATTAATGCGCCCATATCAAGCGACAATAATCGTTTATTTTTTAAGCCTTCGGGTACTTCACCATTAACAATGCGCTGAGCTAATCCCTCAACAATCGCCGTTTTACCAACGCCGGGTTCACCAATTAAAACGGGGTTATTTTTCGTACGTCGTTGTAAAACTTGAACCGTACGACGAATCTCATCATCACGACCAATGACAGGGTCTAATTTGCCTTGCTCTGCTCTTTCCGTCAGATCAATGGTGTATTTTTCTAAAGCTTAGCGTTGTTCTTCAGCATTAGGATCGCCCACTTTTTGCCCACCTCGAACGCTCTCAATGGCTTGTTCGATAGATTTTTTATTAGCACCCGCATCCTTCATAATTTTGCCTAGGATACCTTTATCTTCGAGGGCAGCTAAAATAAACAATTCACTTGCAATAAAAGCATCTTTTCGTTGCTGCGCATGCTTATCCATGATGTTTAAGAGCTTTGTGAGATCATTGGAGAGATGTACTTCTCCTTCAACGCCTTGAACCTGAGGGAGACTTTCGATTGCTTTGTCCAGTTTTGTTCTCAACACGGCAGCATTGATACCCGCCTGAGTCAATAAATAATGAGTAGTGCCGCCCGCCTGGTCGATCAAGGCTTTCATCACGTGTACAGGCTCAATAAACTGATTATCTCGCCCAATCGCCAAAGACTGTGCATCAGCCAAGGCCACTTGAAACTTGCTCGTAAATTTATCCATCCGCATAGGAATCTCCTTAGCCTGCTATTTCTAAAACTGTAACACTATTCTATACTATATATATAGGCAGAAGACTGCTTATTCAAGTGTACTTCACAAAGGAATGAACAATGCTCGTTAAGATGCAACCATTCATGATTTCGTTTTTAATTGGATTATTTATCGGAATTGACCGAGAAAGAAGCTTACCTAAGGGCATGAAAGGACTAGGCGTAAGAAGCTTTATTATTGTGTCACTATTAGGAACAATGGCTGCGTCTGTAAATGATCTTAGCATTTCAATGATAGTCAGCGCTTTTGTTCTGTCTGCTATTTTAATCAGCTACTACGTCACATCGAAAGGTGCAAAAGTGATGTCCAGTGTTGGACTCACGACGACTCTCACTGGCGGCATTGTTTTTTGTTTAGGTTATATGGCGAAATTTGACATGTCACTGACGGCCGCAATAGGTGTCGGTATTTTTATTTTATTACTGAGCCGAAATAAACTTCATACCTTTGTAAATGAAAAAATATTGCCTAAAGAAATACGCGCAGCAGCTGCACTCATTGTAATATTTCTATGCGTGATAATATTCCTACCTGGATATCCCATAGATCCATGGGGATTATTCAATCCTCAACGTTTCGGTATGTTAATAGCGGTAATTGCATCATTACAATTTGCAGGCTATGTAGTGATTCGATTATTCGGAGATCAATTAGGTATGTTATTCATCGGATTTTTTGGAGGGCTAGTTTCAAGCACTGCTGTTTTCGCTAACTTACCTGTTTTTTTGAAAAATCGCCCCGATAGAACACGACTGGCTGTCGCTACGGGTATTCTCGCAACAATGGGAATGTTAATAGAATTTTCGATTATTATTACTCTAGCTGCACATGATTTATTTTTCACACTTATTGCCCCTATCGCAGTGATGATTTTAATTGGCCTTGTTAGTACTCTTATAATTTTCCATAGTAAACCTAACCATCATGAGTTCGAAGAACCTCGAAACCCATTGGACTTTAAATCGGTATTATATTTATCCTCAATCATTGGTTTCATGCTTATTGTGGTTGCATTTGCAAAAAATTATTTTGGAGCTGAAGGTGTGCATTTCGTGACTCTAATTGGTGGTATTTTCGAACTTCATGGCGTTTCATTAGCTACGGCCACATTGTATATTGGCAATCAGATGAGTTTGCTTGAAGCCCACAACAATCTTTTACTCGCCATTCTTGCAAGCTTCGTTCCTAAATTCGTTCTCCCTTGGGCATTTGTACGCGGAAAATTTGCCATCATGATCTCAGCGTTTATGTTAATCATGATTGCTGCAGGGGCTACTGCTGCCTTTCTCACACCGCTCCAACTTTAGCTAAATACTCACATTCGAAGAAATCTGGCGATCTAGAAAAAATTTTTTTCTCTTAAGATTTCTTTAATAATCACTTGTTAGGATTGCCCTCAGATTAGTTTTTGATCAACAATTTGGGAGCAAACATGACTAACAACCGATCAATTTATCATCCGATTCGTTTGGCATCTGTCGCTATTTTATCAAGTCTTTTGCTCTCAGCCTGTGTCCAAACCCTCGACTTCTATGATGACGAATACTACCCTGCGGAACAAACCGTTGTCGTAAAACACCCTCGCCCTGTGTATCACCGCGTGGATGTCTACGAAACAAGACCCACCGTCATCGTTAACCGCCCAGCGCCCTATTATTACGGACATCACTATTACCATCAGGCCCCAGCACACATATCAGCACAAGTGGTAGTTCGACCCAAACCTCATCACCACCACGAACACAATACAACTGTCGTAAAGCCGTATAGCCAACATGAAGATGGGAATACGACTGTTGTTAAAGACTACAGACACAGCTCCCAGTCAGAATACCGTGTTTCACCTCAAAATAACTATGAGACTCACAATGTACTACCACCCAGTCGTACATCAGTGAAGCAACATAAGAAAATCGTTATCCAAGGCTCAAGTGATGCTCCCCCAAGCACCTTAGCTGAATAACGTATACTAAAGAGCAAAAAGGGACCCTTCCACCAGGGTCCCTTTTTTATTCTATAACAAAACTACTCACCCATAGATTCAACGTACAGATTTCACCATCCTCATCTTTCAAACTCTACGGCAATAATATTTTGTGCATAGTCAGTAACTCTTTGTTTATGTAACCATCATTTTCCATAACTGGGAATCACTGCTAAAATTAAAGACTGCAGTATCAAGGGAAGCTAGATAGGATTTTGATAAGGACTCATCAAAATATGACGGACGATTTTCGCAAGCAAATATTACCATGGCTGGTCGCCGTTGCTTTTTTCATGGAAACGCTTGATACCACAATATTAAATACCGCCGTGCCAACTATTGCAAAATCGCTGTCAGTTCCCCCATTAAGTATGAAAGCCGTACTCGCTAGCTATACCTTAAGTTTGGCCATATTCATTCCCATCAGCGGCTGGGTGGCAGATCGCTTTGGAACGCGACGCGTTTTTGCGTCTGCAATTGGACTCTTTATTCTAGGGTCTTTTCTATGTGGAATCTCTAGCAATATTCATGTTCTTGTAGCCTGTCGTATTTTACAAGGTTGCGGTGGTGCAATGATGTTACCGGTGGGACGTATCACAATCGCTAGAACCTTTGCTCGATCTGAACTTGTGAAAGCAATGAGTTTCGTAGCTATTCCTGGATTAATTGGACCCATGCTTGGGCCCTTGGCCGGAGGATTTATTGTCAATTATTTCAATTGGAGCATGATCTTTTTTATTAATATCCCCATAGGTGTGTTGGGACTCTATTTTGTTTATCGATATCTACCTAATTATCGTAATAAAGAGAATCCTCCGCTAGATGTCAGTGGATTATTGCAATTCAGCTCTGGAATAGCGCTGTTATCGTATATTTTAGAAGTATTTGGAGAACATACTTTAAATATTTCAGAAATTATCGGTTTATTATTCATCACTATGATGTTGTTATCTGGCTATTTCTTGCATGCAACTCGAATTAAATTCCCTTTATTACGCCTTAAACTATTCCGTATTCGCACTTTTAGAATTGCAGTTTTAGGAAGTTACTTCACTCGATTAGGAATCGGCGGTATTCCTTTTCTTTTTCCCTTGCTTTATCAAGTAGGTTTAGGATTTACACCAATTCAGTCTGGGCTATTGATGATACCTCAAGCTATAGCTGCGATAAGTTTTAAATTCGCAATTCCAGCTATGTTAGCTCGCTTCGGCTACAGAAATGTCTTAGTAATTAATACAGCTATAATAGGTTTAATTACTCTAGTCTTTACTACTTTCACCAGCACTACACCCTTGTGGGAAATTGTTCTGATTATGTTCTTTTTTGGATTTATGATTTCCACCCAATTCACCAGTATGAATACGCTTGTGTTTGCTGATATCATCAAGACCGAGACGAGTAATGCAAGTACTATTGCAAGCACAATGCAACAGATGTCAATGAGCTTTGGTGTTGCCATCGCCTCTTTGCTCGCAGCATTATTTATTCCAGATCCTCTACATTCCACTTCCTCTCAATTGATTTATGGTATTCATGAAGCATTTTTTATTATTGGCCTTTTGACTATCGTATCCAGCCTAATCTTTTTACAACTCCATGATAACGACGGTGACTCCGTAAGCCTTCATAAATCCATTGTGCCATAATCAATACGATCTAAAACCACACTCCAATAGACCTTTGTACGCTATGTTTGATGATACTGTTGGTCATCAGGCAAAGTTTAAAAAGTAGGCTATAATTAAATTAACGTGTGGAATAGACCTTTCACGTAATGGAAGTTATTACTATGGATCTGAATACGGACAAACCTAAACTCAAGCTAGGTTATAGACTACAAAAAGATCTTGATAAAGATCAATTTTATCTTCTATACCCAGAAGGGATGGTAGAGCTGAATCAATCTGCCGCATTAATTTTACAACTCTGTGATGGGCAACATTCCGCCAATGAGATTCTCAGTACTTTGGAAAAAAGTTTTCCAGATGACGATATTGCGAAGGACGTAATAGATTTTTTAGGAGCTGCTTATGGAAACGGATGGATTAATTAAAAAAGAACTGATACCTCGCTGGTTACTGGCAGAAATTACTTATGCATGTCCATTGCAATGTCCTTATTGTTCAAATCCAGTTGATTTTGCTCTAAAGAAAAATGAATTATCCACCGAAGATTGGAAGCGCGTATTCACTGAAGCTCGAAAACTCGGTTCAGTGCAGCTCGGATTTTCTGGTGGTGAACCCTGCGTAAGACGCGACTTGGAGGAATTAATTGCACACGCCCACGACCTTGGATATTACATAAATTTAATCACTTCAGCTGTGGGTATGGATGAAGAAAGGATTAAAGCCTTCAAAACTGCTGGTTTAGATACGATTCAAATCAGCCTTCAGGCCCCATTTCGAGAATTAAGTGATGCTATCGCAGGAACAAAATCATTTGATCACAAAATTGAAATGGCAAAAGCCACTAAAAGAAACGGACTACCCCTGATTTTGAATTTCGTTATCGATCGATTTAACATCGATTACTTGAAAGACACATTAGAACTCGCACTAGAATTGGATGCGAACTATGTGGAAGTCGCCAATGCACAATATTATGGATTTGCATTACCGAACAGAGATCTATTACTTCCAACACAAGAGCAAGTCAAAAGATCAGAACTCGTTGCTCAAGAATATCAACGAAAATATTCGGATAAGATGAAAATCTATTACGTCATACCGGACTACTACGAAAATCGTCCAAAACCATGCATGAATAGCTGGGGAAATATTTTCCTCACAATCACACCCGACGGTGTTGCGCTACCCTGCCATGCCTCGCGATCCTTACCGAACGCTAATCCTCCTAGTGTACTGGAGCATTCAATTGAATGGATTTGGAAGGAATCTCCATTGTTCAATCGATACCGCGGAATGGATTGGATGAAAGAACCCTGCAAAACTTGTCCAGAACGCTTCAAAGATTTTGGCGGGTGTCGGTGTCAAGCCTTCTTATTAACAGGTGATGCTGAAATTGCAGATCCTGTTTGCGATTTATCGCCCTATCATCATATTGTATTAGACGCTGTCAAAGAGGCTAAAATGCATGAGAAAGAGGCTACTGTTGATAAATTGATCTATAGGAATCCAAAAAATTCTAAAACATTTTGTGGCATCAAAATTGAACGAGAATGATTTTTATTTTGATCCAGATAATTGAGATAGGTACATCTGATCAGACAATGACCAGAGAACCTGACATTTAAACAACACAATTTCTATTGCCCTTTCTTGGGCTGCGCGCGTTTTGAAATACTCAAGCGTATTATATAAAGCAAAATCAACATCGCGAGGTACTTCAGCCAATCTATTTCTAAAGTACTGCAGACCTTTTTGATCAATCCATGGATAGTGTTCTGGCCAATTGCTCAATCTTTCTTTATGAATTTCTGGAGCAAATAATTCGGTTAATGAGGCACAAACTGCTTCTTGCCAAGGAGAAGATTTACAAAAATTGACATAGGCATCTACTGCAAATTTTACTCCAGGTAGTACTTTAGTTAAAGAAGTGATCGCGTCTCTACTCAATCCACAAGCTAACCCCAATTGAACCCAAGCTTCTATTCCACCTTCGTCATTTTTTGTTCCGTCGTGATCAATAATTCGATGAATCCATTGTCGGCGAACTTCTCTGTCTGGGCAATTTGAAATAATAGCAGCATCCTTAATTGGTATCATAATTTGATAATAAAACCGGTTCGCAACCCATTCTTGTATTTGTTGCTGGTTTAGAAGACCAGAATTTAAGGCTTTATTATACGGGTGATGAATATGATAATACTTTCCTAATGCTAATAATTGTTTTGTAAATTCTTCCTTACTCCAAGGCGCAGATACTGAATTATTAACAATCATAAGAGAATCTCCATTCCATCAAAACCTACTTCGATACGGAGCTTCACGAGCTCAGCATTTTCATTCGACTCTTCATCCAGTATAGGGTTCGTATTGTTAATATGTACGAGAATTTTTCTTGGTTTGGATAGTTGTTCTAAATACGATAGCATTCCCATATCTCCGGATAATGGCAGATGCCCCATAGATCTTGCCTTCGCAGTGCCTATCCCTCTTCGAATCAACTCATCGTCGTCCCATACAGTGCCATCTACCAATATACAATCAACATTTTGCATTATTTCTAATAATTCTTTAGTTACCACCTCCAAACCAGGCGCGTAAAAGAGACTTTTCCCAGTTTTAAGATCTGAGATTAATAATGCGATATTATCCCCGGGATCCGGGTTATTTCGTCGCTTTGAATAAGGAGGCGCATTACTCTTAATAGAAAAAGCCCTAAATTGTATATCCGAAACATTTTTGACTTGAAAGCCTTTATTATTTTCTAGCTGAATAATATTTTGCTCTATATCGCAGTAATGAGACAACACTTTCAAAATCGGGAACTCTGAATTCAAATCATTAAGCACATTTTCAGTAGCGTAAATATTTAATTTTTTATCTTCTCTCAACAATAAAAGACCTACAGTATGATCCAGCTGACTATCACATAAAATTATACCCTCAAAAGGATTTTCTCGTACAACTTCAGCGTGTGAATTTATTTTACAAGACATCATTTGATGATGAATATCAGGTGATGCATTGATCAAAATCCATTTTTTACTTTCTAATTCTATTGCGATTGAAGATTGAGTCCTAGAAAATGCTTTTATTGTACCCAGTCGCAATCGTTTGCAATTATTGCAATTACAATTCCATTGCGGAAACGAACCGCCTGCGGATGAGCCCAGTACTACAATTCTCATTTCAATCCATTGAAAAGATATTTAACTATCATAAGTATAGCCTATTATTGTCGTCGCATCTCAAGTTGTTAGTAGTTATGACAAACCTATACCAAAGTAAACCACTTTCGATGCCATAAACGCTTTGATTTGATGAATTTGGATTGATATGTTTGTTGATTTACTGATGAAATCATGTGAAAATCTCTACCATGAAACAGATATTCACACAATTTATTAAGAATTATACCTGCACCTATTATGGCCGCTAGGCCATATCTATGTTCTTTGTACTATATTTATTTTATAACTACCCACTAATCCTAATACCATAGGTGCTTTATGAGTCATTATGTTTCAAAACAGCCTGATGTAACAGGCAAAATCGAATGGTCTAAGATTGAAAATCAGACCTGGGAAACCTTGTACAATCGTCAGGTTGAAATTGTTAAACCTCGAGCCTGCCAAGAGTATGTTGAAGGTATCAAACGGCTTCAGATGTCATCCGCCCACATTCCCCAATTGTCAGAAATCACTGAATCTTTCAAACACTCCACAGGGTGGTCAGTTGTCCCAGTACCAGCAATGATTACACCTGAACAATTTTTTAACCTGTTAGCCACTAAAAATTTCCCTGCCGCCACTTTCATTAGAACGCCTGAAGATCTAGACTATCTTCAAGAACCAGATATTTTCCACGAGTTTTTTGGTCATTGTCCTATGATAACAGTCCAGCCTTTTGCTGATTTTATGCAAGCATACGGTAAAATAGCATTAAAAGCCGACCCGGAACATCGCAAATACCTAGCGCGCTTATTTTGGTTCACCGTTGAATTCGGTCTCATCAATACTCAGCAAGGTGTACGTTGTTATGGAGGAGGTATTTTGTCTTCTAAAAACGAAACCATCTATGCCGTTGAAAGTGATATTCCTGTTCGTAAACCATTCGACCTCATCGAAGTTCTTCGCACTCCCTATAGAGTTGATCAAATTCAAGGTGTATATTTCATTATAGAAAGTTTTGATCAATTATATAAAATTCTTGATCAAGATATTAATGCCGCAATCGATGAAGCAAAAACTTTAGGCGAATATGCCTTAGTTGAAACCGACAAAGGGGCATCCAAAGATGAGTGGACTACTTGCTAAAGCTGCCTAGCCTGCGAAGGTGAGGTTAAGCCCCGCCCTTGAGGTGGAAAATTGGGTAAAAATCACATCGAAGAAAATATCCACAAATAAATTGATGATTTGTTAGGTTTTTGGTATAAATACCTGATTAAGCTGATTAGAGTAGCGTAATGACTGGAAAACAACTCCCTAAAATACATCTATTTGCACTGGTAATGTTAATCACAGGATCTATTGACAGTATCCGCAACTTACCTGTCTCGGCTTTATTCGGCAGTGAATTAATCTTTTATTTTTTGCTTGGGGCCTTAATTTTCCTGATTCCGGTTGCTCTCGTGTCTGCAGAGCTTTCATCCAGTTTTTCTGCTGAAGGTGGCATTTATGGCTGGGTTAGACTTGCATTTGGCGATAATGCCGCTTTTTTTGCCATTTGGTTGCAATGGATCAATACGATGGTTTGGTACCCCACCATTTTATCTTTTATTGCAGCAACAGCCGCTTTCCTGGTGAACCCAGCCTTAGCCAGTAATAAGTGGTATTTACTCAGTGTCATTCTATCCACATTTTGGATAATGACCTTCATCAATTTACGTGGGTTAAAAACCTCTGCGAGTTTTGCAAGTTTTTGTGCCATTGCCGGCATGATAGTTCCGATGGCTTTCATCATTGCTCTCGCAACAACTTGGTGGATAAGTGGGCATCCTCTGCAAATAAAGTTGGATTGGCACTCATTGTTGCCACAACTGCATGAATCAAAAAGTTGGTCTTCACTAACCGCAATCATGACGTCCTATCTCGGAATGGAATTAGCAGCGGTTCATGTCAATGACGTGAAGCATCCGCGCCGTACCTTTCCTGTTGCTTTACTGATTTCAGTGGTCTTCATTATGGCTACCATGATCATGGGCTCTCTCGCCATTGCCTTTGTTTTACCACACGATAAAATCAATTTAGTCGAAGGCGTGATGCAAACTTTTCAACATTTTCTAGCGAGCTATCATTTGTCAGCCTGCTTACCTGTGGTCGCGATTATGATATTAATTGGCAGCCTTGGTGGCATGATCAACTGGATAATTTCACCTGCAAAAGGATTGTCGCTCGCTGCACAAAATCAATTTTTACCGACCTCCTTAGCAAAAGAAAATAAACAGGGCGTTCCAAGCCGAATTCTTATTGCACAAGCAGTAATTGTCAGTTTGTTCACCTTTTCTTATTTCTTAGTCCCAAGTGTTAATACGGCCTATTGGTTATTAACAGATTTAAGCACCGAACTTTATATGTTAATGTATTTTCTGATGTTTTGTGCGGCTGTGTGCTTACGTTATAAATTCGCAAACATCGAGCGCCCTTTTGAAATTCCAGGAAAAAAAATCGGACTGTGGTTAACTTGCAGCCTAGGACTACTCGGTTGCACACTGACCATCATAATCGGATTTGTAGCCCCCGATAATCTACCCGTTAATGCTGGCTGGAGTTACAGCACCCTCTTTGCCCTCGGCATAAGCGCCCTGTTACTGCCAGTACTCGGCTTTATCTCATACCGCAACCGGCAACTTCGGCTCACCTCAATGGAAGCTGCCACCAGCGGTGATGCTAATAACTTAGGCACTCTTAGCAATTAAATATTGTTGTGGTATAGAAGTTCTTCGCACTACCTATAGAGTTGAAGAGTTTTGATCAATTATATAAAATTCTTGATCAAGATATTAATGCCGCAATCGATAAAGCACGATCTTTATGAGAATATACTGACAAAGGAGCATCCAAAGATGACTGGACTACTTGCTAAACGTTGCCTTGCCTGCGAAGGTGGGGTTAAACCATTAACACTCGATGAGAAAAACGAGTTGTTAAAACAAATTGATCCTTCTTGGATTGTTAATGATGACTACACACAAATAACAAAAGATTTTAAATTTAAAAACTACTATGAAACCATGGCATTTGTTAATGCGATTGCTTGGATGGCTCACCACGAAAATCATCACCCAGATTTAACCGTAGGTTATAATCATTGCCAAGTGCAATACAAAACACACGCAATGAATGATCTGACAGAGAATGATTTTATTTGCGCAGCAAAAGTAGATCAGATTCTATACATGGGTACTGTGGTCCAGGAAGAAGAATAAAGCTTTGCGAGCCTAGCCAAAATTGTGCGCAATTTAGGCTAGGCTCCCGATGACAGCATTAAAGAATCGTCAATTTGACACTTCGATCACTATATTAGGTATCTTTTGTGTTGAATTTTGTGGCGCAACCCACTCATACATTTCAGTAAATAGCGGGTCGCATTGCGTGCAACGCACACCGCATGCAGGTGTTTTCTGTAAACACCGGACTTGTCCTTTTTGTATCCAAAGTTGTAGCATATCTCTCAAAATATCCGCATCGGAATTAAATTCACGTTTTAAATCCATAATACTCACAATCCGACGCGCCACTAAATATTGTTTGATTTGTTGTAAAAGCATCATACTGCTGCTCCAACTGTATGTGTATCAGATTGTTCTAATGCAAATCGTTTCATTAAAAGGAGCACGCCTACAAAAGCTAAAGTAATGCCACCTACCCAAAACAACGATGATTGAAAATGTTCAGCAATTGTAGCTATTTGATAAAATATCACCGCTGCACTGTACGCAACACCGGTTGTCCATACTGCTGAAAACAAAGCCCAACGACGATTTAATTCTCGTACCATCGCTGCTGTCGCTGAAATACACGGTACATAAAGCAATACAAATAATAAGTAACTAAATGCGGCTACTGGCCCTCCAAAGCGAGCATACATAACGCCATAAACCGAAGAATGAGATTCTGCAATCGGTGCGCTGGCTAGAATAGGATTTGTAAAGCTTTGAGTGAATTCACTGAGATTTTGAGGAATAGAAAAGACAGCAGCTTTTAAACCGTCTGAAACGGATTTTTTTTCTAGTACAAGTGAGCCTTCTTGAGAATACAGAGTATTCAATGTGCCCACAACAACTTCTTTGGATAATACGCCAGTAAGTAACCCAACGGTAGCAGGCCAATTTTCATCGTTGATACCCATTGGTCCAAAGAAAGGTGTTATACTACGGCCAATTGAAGCAAGCACTGTTTGATGCTGTCCCTCTATTTTTTGTGTACTTATTGATAATGAATTTAATGCACCTAGAACCATACATACCGGTATTATTACCATTCCAGCCCGAATTAAAAAATTCTTAAGATGATAAATTGTAGGACGTAGTAAAGATCTTAATGAAGGCCAATGGTAGGCAGGCATTTCCATAACTAGAGGTTCAGACTTTCCTCGTAATAACGTTTTTCGCAATGCCAAACCCGTCAAAACTGCCATTAGAATACCGATCAGATACAAAGCGAAAACAATATTCTGACCACCCGTTGGAAAAAAAGCCGCTGTAAAGAGTGCAAAAATAGCTAATCTTGCTCCACACGACATAAAGGGACTCATCATAATTGTGAGAATTCGATCACGATGATTGTCTATAGTACGTGAAGCCATAATACCAGGCACATTACAACCAAAACCAACGATCATCGGTACAAAAGATTTTCCCGGCAGCCCCATGAATCGCATTAATCGATCCACAACAAATGCTGCTCTGGTCATATATCCAGTACCTTCAAGAAGTGCTAAAAACAAAAACATTGCGCCAATCACAGGAATAAATGTCAAGGTTGTATTTATTCCACGCCCTGCTCCGTTTGCCATTATAGCAACCACCCACTCTGGCGCATGAATTTGATTTAAAAATTGAGCAACTCCAGTCACGAAAATGGCTTCAGAGGCCTTATCAAAAAAATCTTGAAATGCACCACCCAAATTTATTGCAAATAAAAACATGAAATACATAGATAGAAGAAAAATGGGAATTCCTAGAAATCGCCCCAAGACCCAACGATCTATCCGACTTTCGGGTAATGAGGATTCAGGATCCGACTTAATGATGACTTGCTTTTCTATATCGGCAGCCCAACCAAAACGCCTACCTGCTATCAAAATATCAACTTCTTCTCCACTATCTTGTTCAATTTTTTGTTTTATCGTTGTAATTTTTTCTTGATGATCTTTACAACGCAGTAATTCTTGTATATCACCACTGAGCAATAATAATGCTTGCCAACGTTTTTCAATACCAGATAGGCTGTTAAGTGAAATAATAGCTTCTTCAATAGCTTCAGGAAAATTGAGGTGTGTTTCAATTTTTTCATTCAGTGTTAAAACCTGAATAATCGCTTTCTTTAATTCAGTGATACCTTGTTTTTTAACCGCGCAAAGTGGTACAACAACACAGCCAGTTAGTTCTGCCAATTTTCGAAAATCACATTGCTGTTCATTTTTCTTCAAGACATCAACTCGATTCACAGCTAAAATTACGGGAACATCCATAGCAATTAATTGCGATGTTAAATAGAGATGTCGTTGTAAATTTGCTACATCAATTACATTAACAACAACATCCACCCGTCCTCGAGCGATAACATCACAAGCAATTTTTTCATCAATCGCACGATCTGTAGAAACAGCGGTTAGATTATAGATACCCGGTAGGTCGATCACTTCCACAGGTGTCCCGTTTTCACAAAATGCGCCACTTTTTCGCTCTACGGTAACACCAGGCCAATTGCCCACATGTGAACGCCCACCCGTGAGGGCATTAAAAACAGTGGATTTCCCACAATTTGGATTCCCTATAAGAGCAACTTTGATAGGCTTCATAACGCGATTTTCTCGAGTGTAAGCACTGCGGCCTCGGACTTACGTAGACTCAAGACAGAGCCCCGAACAACGATCTGAAAAGGATCCCCAAGTGGGGCTATACAAGTAAGCTTGAGAACAGAGCCAGGAAGCAAGCCCATAGCTAATAATTTTTGACGATAATGAGGGTCACATTGACTAAAACCAGTGATTTTAGCCTCTTCACCTACCAGTAAATCTTTAATTGTCAGCATTGCGATTCCTAAAGCATAGTATTTTGAAATTATCACCCATTTATACCAGCACTGTCAACTTAATGAGAATGATTCTCAACAGCATTTAGCATATGCAATAGCCCTAAAAGCACGGATAGTCTATAATTCGGGGGTTGAACCAGGAAGGACTATCAACTATGACACAAGTAAAGGACTACCCTACTGCCCAAGGTGCTAATTCGCCATCAAAGGCCCAGCGTAAACTTACGCTCTCCACTCAAAAAGGGAAAAACACCCTTGAAATTCTATTTGTTGGTGATACCAGTTTTGGTGAAAACTATCAACAGCGATTAGAAGAAACGGGTAAAGAAAATATATTGAAATCCCATGGGTATGAATATCCTCTCACAAAAATGAGAACGATACTCACAAGCGCTGATTTAGTCATTGCTAATTTAGAAACACCCATTACCGATATTAAAACATCACCCTACGCAGATAAAAAATCATACATTCATTGGAGTGATGTAGAAATAGCACCTACTCACCTTCTTCAACATAATATTCGAATCGTTAGCCTTGCGAATAATCATACGTTTGATTATGGAAATGAGGGATTTTTACAAACACTGAATATTTTAGAAAAAGAAAAAATCCATTATTTTGGAGCTGGTCGAAATCAACAAGAAGCTAGTGAACCATTTATCATTGAGATGGATATAGAAGGCCAGTCTTTTACTTGCGCACTCATTGGCGCCTTTCAAGAATCGCCAAGTTATCGAAAAGATTACAAGGCATATGCGGAAGATAACAAAGGTGGCGTCAATGCACTGCATATTGATTCTTTAATAAAAAGTATTCGAGCTATAAAAGCTTATAATCCAAAATGTTTCGTGATTATTTTCCCTCATTGGGGATATAATTATGAGTGGAAATCAGCCGCTCAATTCAAAGAAGCAAAAAGCCTCATAGATAATGGAGCGGATTTAATTCTTGGGCATGGCGCTCACATGTTTCAGGAAATTGAAAAATTTCAAAATCAATGGGTCGTATACAGTATCGGTAACTTCATGTTTAATTCGCCAGGACGCTATGCTCATTACAATGCGCCACCGTATGGCCTTATTGCAAAATTAATCATTTCAGCCAAAAATAAGGCGATTAATCTATCTTGTCGACTATACCCTATTGTCACGGATAATAAACAAACTCATTACCAACCGTCTTTTGTAACTGAGCAGCAATTCGACGAGATATGTCAACTTTTATCTGAAAAAAATACTTCTGAAAATACCTTATTAAATAGCATGCCCCGAAATAAAGATGAACATGGATTCTACTTAGAATTACCCCTCAATAATCAACGATCTAATGGCCCCGTAAGTAATGATAAAATCATTGGCTACATTTGTAATACACGCAATGGAATCACCCCTGGTACTAAAGCGAAAAAATGGATGTTTAGAGGGTTATCAATGAGCAAAGCTTTAAAAGAAAAAGGCTACGATCTATTTATTTATGCGTTTCACCATGTTGATCCTGACACGGGCACTGTTTCAGGTTTTATGCTTGAGAACGATGAGTTCGTCCAAAAAACCCTACCCGTACCCAAAGTGAATTATGATTGGTTTTTAGGCCCTAAAGTTCATATTCGTGAACACCCCTTAAATTATAATAAATTTTGTGATTGGGCTGAAAAAAACGACCGAGAAATTTTTCCTAATCAAGCTTTTATGAATTTAGCTAAAGATAAACTATTATCCTACAAAACACTTGCTGAGTTTGATTCAAAGCTTGGAATCTATACAGAGCTCTACAACGGAAAATCAGGTCAACTTGAGCGATTTTTTGAAAAGAATTCCACTGTATTTTTAAAACCACAATTTGGTAATAGCGGTATTGGCATTATTGTCATTAAAAAAACAAAAAATGGGTATCAACTCACTCATTATGATTTAGATCAAAAAAACATCTTTTCTTTTGATACGTTATCAAAATCTCATTTAGAAGCCAAAAACATTATTAAAGATGAACCCTATATTATTCAAGGGG
This sequence comes from Pseudomonadota bacterium, assembly GCA_029777855.1. Lineage (GTDB taxonomy): Bacteria > Pseudomonadota > Gammaproteobacteria > JAIEPX01 > JAIEPX01 > JAIEPX01. Next base: position 19,853 of record JAKORL010000137.1, on the reverse strand, counting down.
GCATCAATACTCAACGTATTGATTCCTCAACTTTTGATATTCGTATGGTAGTTATTGGAAAGCGACCTGATTGGAAAATCATTACTGAAGTTCGCTTAGGAGCCAAAGAAAGCGATTTATCCAATGTCTCTCAAGGGGGCACTTGCATTGAATTAGATGATCTCTTAAACAAACTCAGCGATAAAATTAATCCAGCCGAATTTAAAAATCAATTATTCGATAACATCATAAGATTGACATCATTTCTTGACGCCTTTCATCCAAATAAAGTACTGGAAATGGCTTATGATATTATTTTAGATACTCAGCAGAAAATACATATTACAGAAATAAATTGTAAACCGGGATCCCCCATGATCTTTATTGATTTCAATAATATGTTTAACCTCAATTCTATGGAGCAATCATTATATACGAAATATATTGAACCACATGGTCAAAAATTAGCCAATGCCATGTTCGAAAGATGGGAAAACGCTCAATCAGATCAATCCAAGATATGGTTTGATTCACCATTTTCACCCTTAGCACTTAATGAGAATGACAATAAGGCATTGATGCAAGAAACCTATAACGCGTTACGTGAACGTAGATCATTAAATTCTAAAAATCTTACAAATACTGTTATTGCCGATACCTCTCCAAGAATTGCTTTTCTATCTATCTCGAATGGATTTATTAAAGCACAGGTGTCTTTAGGATCTGGCTTAGGTTTAGTGAAGGCAATTGATCAAGCGATAGATAAGCTTCCGTTCCTCTACAAGGAATATTACCAGCCCATATGGATTAAACTGGACATTGTCACAGAATCCACCCTACACAAGCAATTCGATCTGAACAAGCCATTGACATTTGAACGCTCACTGTGTGGAATAGCATTTCCTCAAAATACAGATATCGCTTTTTTACCTGAGCAATTAACAACCTATACCTTAGCCACTAGCAATAATATTTTACACAAACGAAATATTTCTCGTTATATATCTACAAACCCGTATTTGACTAATCGGTTCGATAAAATTAGTGAACTTGATCAAATCACACTGTATGAATTCAAATCAGAAAGTCTATTTTTTGATGGTAAAACAATAACTCCATTGTATCGAGGACACCGAAAATCCAGCATATTATCAAAAGAAAATCTACTAGATGCAGTCGACTTAGCTGCAGATTATTTAATTCGCTCTATCGATCTGAGGGGCAAATTTGCCTATAGTTATTTACCCAAAACGGATCAAGAAGATCAAAAATATAACATTTTGCGACACGCCGGAACCCTCTATAGCATGCTCGAAGTGTATGAAATAAGACGAGACAAGGCATTATTAGAGGCAATACAACGTGGGCTTCGTTTTTTAGTCAAGCAAATGAAAGAAACTGTCATCAATAATGAGGAAACTATTGTCGTGGTAGAAAACAACGATGTTAAACTTGGCGGAAATGGCTTAGCTGCACTTGCTCTGGCAAAATACATTCAACTCACTCAAAATGACGATTATTTACCCATTCTACAAAAATTAGGCTCTTGGATTGTTAATACCCTCGATGATCAGGGAAAATTTACTATACATAAACAATTCTATAATGGCGCCGTAGATCCTGATTTTGAATCTGAATATTATCCAGGTGAAGCTCTTTTTGCTTTAGCTCGACTATATCAAATCGACCCTAATCCGCGTTGGTTAAAAGCAGCTGTGAATGGCGCATTATTTTTAATCAATGTCCGTGACAAAGATTTACCTGAAGAAAAATTAAATCATGATCATTGGTTGCTCTATGCACTCAATGAGATTTATCGATTGGAGCATCACGTCGAAATTCTTACTCATGCCCAAAAAATCACCAACACCATCATCAATAAGCAGCGCACTGAATCACCCTATCTAGATTGGATCGGCAGTTATTATAATCCACCTCGATCCACACCAGCGGCAACTCGGATGGAAGGCTTATGTGCAAGTTATCAACTCACACAAGATTTCGGATCAGCAAATCGCACTCCTGATATATTGAAGGCTATAAAATTGGGTATTCAATTTCAATTACAAACTCAGTTTTATCCTGAATCTGCTCTCTATTTACCAAACCCACAAAGAGCGATGGGTGGTTTTCATGCAAGTCTTACAGATTACGAAATAAGAATTGATTATGTACAACATAACATTTCCAGCTTGCTTGGTTTATACAAAATACTGACTCAACTCGATAATGGAAATTAACTATGAGTACTAAAGATAACCTATGGACTCCAAACGAAATTGCTCAAGCTGTTAAAGGCAGATGGCTAGTTCCTCCTGCAGGAGAAATTAATATTACCGGCGCTACCTATTATATGGGCCAAATTAAGCCGGGTGATTTAATTTTTACTGTGTCAAAACGATTATGGGGCAATAAATTTATAGATAACTGGGATAAGTTAGATGAAATGAAGAATAAAGGCGCGCGACTAGTAATTACAGACAATCCGCCAACGAAAATTCCCGGTGGGCTACCCGTTTATATTGTTAAAAACACGTTTGAAGCATTACGCGAATTAGGCAAAGCTGCTCGCACTCGATTTCGCGGAAAAGTCGTTTGTGTCACTGGCTCAGTTGGAAAAAGCACTACAAAACATGGCATTGCTGCTTTATTAAGTAAGCAAGGACATACGAATGAAAGCAACTCAAATTTCAATCATGCTCCTGGTGTGCCGTTGAGTATTGCTCAGACACCCGCTCATTATGATTATGGTGTTTTCGAATTTGGAGTCGATGCCCCTATATACACGCTACCTAAAGCAAAACTAGCTAATCCCCACGTAGCCGTTGTGACTGAAATTCAAAACGATCATCATATATACTACCCCACCTTAGAAGCCATAGTAGATCAAAAATCCTTATTGTTCAGTGCAATGGCGCCAGACAATGCCGTTGTTCTTAATCGAGATAGCGCTTACTATTTCCGTTTAAAAACGGCTGCCCTCGCAAATAATGTTCAAAGAATTATTTCATTTGGCGCACATCGATCAGCAGATATTCGATTGCTTGATTACCATTGTGATCTTGAAACGAGCCGTGTCAAAGTTTCCGCATATGGTAAAATTTTAGAGTATTCTCTTTCACTACCTGGCGCCCATAATGTTAGAAATAGCTTAGCTATGCTAGCAGCTGTTTGCGGCGTTAATGCTAACCTTGAACAAGCCGCTGCTGATCTCGTTTCCATAAAATCACTTCCTAACCATTGTTTATACTCAAAAATTCCGTTTCAAAATGGTGAAATTGAATTTATTAATGATATTATCAGTGCAAATCCTGCTTCAGTGAAAGCAGCAATTGAATATTTTAAACTATTTCCTATACAACCCGGCGGACGTAAAATTCTAATTTTAGGTGAGATGGGTCAACTAGGAGCAGCCGCTGCAACACTACATGCTTCACTTGCAGATCCATTTCAAGATTCTGGTATCGACAAACTTTTTGCCATTGGCCCTAATATTAAAAATATGTGTGATATAATTCCTAAAGATCGTTTAGGATTGCACACTTTAGATGAAAATGAACTTATAGACAGCATCTGCAAAAACATCAAACCTAAAGATATTATCATGATTAAAGGCTCATTAGCTCAATCCAACGTCATGGAGCAAGCTGTAGCGAGAATTCAATCATTGGGCACTAGCAAATCTTGATTTGATCACTACCAGCTATAAATTTAAAGTTTTACTACGAACGGTTGTATTCGGCAGTGTTTTTTCAGCAATGGCTTTATTCAAAACACTTTCAGGATATATCTGATATATCTGAACACTATTACCATTACTTGCATATAAAACCTTACGTGTTTCGTCGAATGTCAACTGTTTCATGTGCCCCTCTATTGGAATAGTAAATTTAACCTGACCTGTCGCCATCTCCCAGATTATTAGTCTTGAACCTTCCCCTTTTGTTTGCTCAGGGTCATGATAAACGGCAATGAATAAACCATCGGGCGTTAGACAAACATCGTGAAAACCCTCACTCACTGGAGTATTCCAACCTTGTTGTTTAAACGGGGGCATGATAAAAGTATGTATAAAGTGTTTTTTATCTATATCAAATATTTTTATTGCCGGATTTTCTTGTCTATTATATTGAGAACGTCTGGAAATAGCGATCAACTTTGACGATATAAATTTAAAAATAAGCTTAGATGAAGAGTGCTCAAAACTCTCCACTTCTTCTTGCGTTAAACATAAATTTGTATTTTTTAGTGCATTATAAAGCCTAATTTCTTTTGGAGAACCCATACGATTACTCCTGTTTTTCTCATAGTAAATATAAGCCAGTTCAACATTTGATTTAAAATACGTTGGCTTAACAGAATTCCACTCATTAAAATCAACTAACTCAAGATGTTTATGAGGCTTTACTTCACCTGATTTTAAATTAAGCAAAGCACACTCGTCCTGATATTCCCTTTTACCTGATATTAATACCATCTCTGAATTAATAACCTGAACGATATTCACATGGTCATACACTAATGCATAAGCTTTTTCTTGAGATTTATTCGCAATATTCCACAAGATGATTTTGACTGACTCTTTATTATTGCTTCTTTGGTCCGTTTTTTCAAAGCAATAAACGAAACGATCCTCATCAACAGTATACATAGATAATCTACACGAATCTGATCGCTCAGTAAGTTTAATACTAGAAACAATACTTTTATCACTCGGTTTCGATAAATCAAAAATCACGAGCTGCGTTACAGCACTATGATCATAGCCTTCATTGGCCAAGCCACAAACAAGATAATTTGAGCCGACTGGCAACATCATTTTGATTTTACTAGAACACGTTATTGATTTGATTGCCTTAGGCACAAAAGCCTGTATATGCTTCTGCTGTTCTAATTGCAGCAATCCTTCTGAAACAGCTAATTGTTTACGCTGATCAGTTTGAGCTTGCACAATAGCCTGCTCATGTTTTTTTAATTCTAGTAAAACTTGAGCTTTAGCTAATTCTAGAACAGCGCACTGAGACTCAAGTTCTCTGATTCTAGCCTGGAGAGGCTCAATTAATGGTGCAAATTTCACACGCCGTCGTTCTGTCTCCACAGCAACACCTAGATCAGATCTTCCGAGTTGATCTGCTAGCTTTGCTGGAGTAAGACTTTCATTACTTGTAAGTTTTCCATCAGCACCATTTTCAAAAAGAAGCTTAATAATCACTAAGTCTTCATCAGATATTTTAGCGACTCTTCGATTGTTTAATCGTTCAACATTGATCTTTACTGCAGTATGCAGAAACGTAAATCCTGTTTTGGTTTCTTGCATATTAACATTAATTTTAGGAATAATTGTTGAAAGAAGTGTGGAATCATGTGTTAAGATGGCATGTTGAGCAAGTGAATGATAGAAAAAAACAGCGTCAAATTTTAAATACTGACACCAAGCATCGAGCCCATCTATACCTAAATATTGACCAATATCTCTGGTTAAATCCAATGATCTTTCTTTTAAAATCGCTTGTTTTCTCTTTTCTGACTCTTCTGCAGGGAGCTTATCTAGTATAAGTTGAAATACCTTTAATGACTTTTGCTGACTTGCTACTTGTAATGCCGTCAATCCTTCTATATTCAAAGCTGTTCTAATTAGACGAGGATCTTTTTGCAAGGTCTCTTTAATTTCTGGTATGTTAAATGTTCTGATTGATGTAACAAGGCTATCTTTTATTGATTGTGGTAAATACACTTTGTCTTCTTCATATAAATTAGGATGAGCCTCAACAAAAGCCCTAGCCATACTTCTGACTAAATCATTCGATGTTAATTCCTCTGAAATCTCTTCATTTGTCATTGGATCAGTTATTGCTAAACCTTGATGTTTTCTCCTGCGAATCCATTCTTCGATGCCTTCGCGCTCAAACGTTTTCCCTGAATTAGATTTTAATGAACGTGTTGTAACTGGATCAAAAAAAATAAGGTGAGTAATTGGATCTTCTAGATGTTTCCGTGCCTCTTGCATGCTGTTCTCCTTGAATCATGGCTTATAATTGACGGTCTATACTAACCCAAATAAATCAATAGAACAATATTGAACTAAGAATTAAAGAATTGAATTATTGTCATTATCACTTTACAAAACTACCAGCTTGAGAAAATCATAAAACCCGCATTAAGCGGGCTTTATGATTTAAGATACAATTATTAGTACTGTTTAGCCCACCAAGTTTCAGTAGAAGAAACCCATGGCTTTTTACGGAGGTTCCAAACCAGTTTTTGAACTGAATCCTGATCTTGTGACTGAGCAGGTTTTAATTTAATCCACCAATCCCAGCTTCCTGTCGTTGTCCAAACACTTTCAACTTCAGGCCACTGTTTGATTTCATCCCAGTTAATATCATTCAAGTTACCAACTGTTTTAACATAAATATTTCCATTCCAAGACATAATAAACTCCCTGTAACTAATCTAATAAGCTTTGAAAAAGCACACATGCTTACCATGCTTCTAAAGCATAGCATAGTTGGTAGTTTTTTTCCTGAGATGTACTATAAACATTTCAGGCATTGTTAGGGCATTTTGCCAGTGGTGATGCCTCATTGTTATTTTCTCTGCCCCCCCCACCACTAGCCAGCCTCTCGAAGCTCCTTAGGCAAGGCAAAAGTAATAGTCTCTTCTCTGCCGGCAAGTTCGTTCACCAAATCAGCGCCCCACTCTTTTAGTTTAGCGACCACATTTTGTACGAGGATTTCTGGTGCAGATGCGCCAGCGGTGATTCCAATGGTATTTTTATCTTTAAACCATTCTTCTTTTAAACAGGAAGCATCGTCAATTAAATAAGCAGGAGTGCCGAGCCTTTCTGCTAATTCACGTAACCGATTTGAATTTGAACTTGTTGCTGAACCCACCACAAGTAGAATATCCACTTTTTTAGCGAGATCTTTTACAGCATCTTGACGATTTTGTGTCGCATAACAAATATCTTCTCGTTTGGGAGCTTGTAATTTTGGAAAACGTTTTTGCAACGCAGCAATTATTTTTTGAGTATCGTCCACCGATAATGTTGTTTGAGTGACAAAAGCTAAATTATCGGGATCTCTAACATTTAATTTTGCTACATCCTCTTCGTTTTCCACAAGATACATACCACCTTCGGGATTATCATACTGTCCCATCGTCCCTTCAACCTCGGGATGTCCCGCATGTCCAATTAAAATACATTCTTGTGCGCGCTTACTAAAGCGAGTAACTTCCATATGAACTTTAGTCACCAAAGGACAGGTAGCATCAAATACCTTAAACTGCCTATCTTTAGCCTCATCTCGCACTGCTTGTGAAACGCCATGGGCACTGAAAATTACTGTTGCACCTTCGGGAATTTCATTCAGATGATCGGTAAATATCGCACCACGTGATCGAAGATTTTCTACAACATGGCGATTATGAACCACTTCGTGTCGGACATAAATCGGTGAACCTAATAAATCAAGTGCTCGCTCAACAATATCAATTGCTCTATCTACACCTGCACAAAATCCACGCGGATTAGCTAAAATAATTTGTTTCATGATTTAACTCTATCTTTACTTAACCAAATCACATCAATCACAAGCATAAATGCACCTACACACACTGCACTATCTGCAATATTAAAAATTGGCCAATGCCACTGATTTACATACACATCAATAAAATCGATTACATATCCAAATTGTATCCTATCGATTAAATTTCCAACGGCTCCTCCTAATATAAGAGCGATACTCACTGAAACCCATCGACTACTCGATTGCAGAGTAAATAACCAAAACAACAATCCCATTACAACCAGCGCAGAAAAACTGCTAAAAAAATACAGTGCTAAACGTGGATACTGCGCTAACATACTAAATGCAGCGCCTTGATTATGATCTAAAAATAGTCGCAAAAACGGCATAAGATCATATGACTCATGCAATTGAAGCTGATGAGTAACCCAATATTTACTATATTGGTCGAGTAAAATAACCAACACTGAAATCCATATCCACACAAGTGCTGTTCTTGAAGAACTTTCGCTAGTATTCATCAAACTCCCTCCGTAAACTGGGCCTCTCCAGACCCAAAAATGTTAATTTCGAGCAAAACATCTAACAACTTGAGATACGACACCGTTTAAACGACACCGTTTAAACAAACTCTCTGATCTCTCCGTTGCCAGCAATATTTGTTACACAACGCCCACAAAGTTCTGGGTGATCAGTGTGGGAGCCTACGTCAGGAGTGCGGTGCCAGCATCGATCGCATTTTTTTGATGAGGATGGTTGCACTTTAATCCATAAATCTTCAACCTCAGTTGAGACAGCATGACCATCTTTGTCATTAATATCAGATATTTCAGCCACTGAGGTGATGGTTGCAAAACGTAATTCGTTCCCGATGTGTTTTAAATTCTTAGACAACTCACCCACACAATACAATGTGACTTCCGCTTCTAAGCCCGATCCAATTTTTCCTGCATTTCTGCAATTCTCGAGTTCTTTATTTACTGCTTCGCGCGCAATAACAATCGATTCCCAGGCATTAAATTCTTCTTCTGGTATCCAAAATAAATGCTCGTACCACGTTGTTAAAAATACTGAATCAGTTCTTTCACCTGGTATATGTTGCCAGATTTCTTCAGCGGTAAAACTCAGTATAGGTGCTAACCACCGAGCCAATGCGTGCACAATATGATACATGGCTGTTTGTGCAGATCGACGTGCAATACTGTTTTCTCGCGTGGTGTATAATCGATCTTTTAATATGTCCAGATAAAATCCACCCATTTCTATAGAGCAAAAATGATGGATTTTTTTGACCACTGAATGAAATTGATATTCACGATAATCATTGATAATTTCAACTTGAGTCCGTCTTGCGCATTCGACTGCCCATCGATCTAATTTTAACATCGCCTCTGATGATAAAAGCATATCAGGTTTAAAATCATATAAATTCGACAGTAAAAAACGTGCAGTATTTCGAAGTCGACGATAAGCATCGCTGGTGCGAGTTAAAATTTCATCCGAAACTGACATTTCACTGCGATAATCTGTGGTTGCAACCCACAATCGCAAAACATCAGCGCCTAATTTCTTAATAACCTGCTCAGGTGCAACGACATTACCCAAGGACTTAGACATTTTTCGACCCTGCGCGTCGACAGTAAATCCGTGCGTTAATACTTCACGATAAGGAGCAATTCCATACATAGCAACAGAAGTGAGTAAGGAAGTCTGAAACCATCCACGGTGTTGGTCTGAGCCTTCTAAATAAATATTAGCAGGCCTTCCCAATTCAGGTCTTGCTGCAAGCACACTCGCATGAGTAACACCCGAATCAAACCAAACATCTAGCGTATCAGTCACTTTCTCGTAATTTTCTGCTTCAGCGCCTAGCAATTCATTAATATCTAAAGTACTCCATGCTTCAACACCAAACTGTTCGACGGATTTTGCCACTTGCTCAATTAATAACAACGTATCAGGATGCAATTCATTCGATTTCTTCTGTACAAAGAGGGGCATTGGTGTTCCCCACACTCGCTGGCGTGAGATACACCAATCAGGACGTTTTGCAATCATATCCGTAATTCGCGCTTCACCCCAAGATGGAATCCAAGAAACTTTTTTAATTTCTTCTAGCACTTGATCACGCAATCCTTTTTTATCCATGCTCACAAACCATTGAGGAGTCGCACGATAAATTAAGGGTGTTTTATGACGCCAACAATGAGGATAACTGTGTGAAATTGATTCTTCATGAAAAAGCATACCCTTCGTTCGCAATAACTCAATCACATGTTCATTGGCTTTAAAGACATGCATGCCTGCAAAATTCGGAACGTTATCATGAAAACAACCACGATTATCGACTGGATTATGCATTGGCAAATGATAGTGTGATGCTGCAATATAGTCTTCTTGACCATGAGCAGGAGCAGTATGCACTGCGCCAGTTCCTGCATCCAACGTCACATGATCACCTAGAATAATCGGTACTTCACGCGATAAAAAGGGATGTTGTAATAATAAATGTTCAAATTTATCGCCAGATGCATTCGCCAAAACGTGATAATGATCTGAGCCATATCGAGACATAATCGAAGATAATAATTCTTCGGCGACTACAAAATATTTTTTTGAATGATCCATTGTTGCTTCAACCAAAACATAAAAATGTTTAGGATTGAAAGCAACTGCTTCGTTTGCAGGTAAAGTCCAAGGCGTGGTTGTCCAAATCGGAACAATAATTTCATTTGCAGTATCAAGCGGTAAATTTAATCGTGAAAAAAGTGCTGATGTATCTAAAACAGAAAATCCCACATCAATAGCATGTGAAACTTTATCTTGATATTCTACTTCTGCTTCAGCCAATGCAGATCCACAATCAATACACCAGTAAACCGGTTTACTACCATGCGTTAAATGTCCGTTTTCGATAATTTTACCCAGTGCACGAATCGTTGTTGCTTCGGCTGAATGATCCATCGTCGTGTACGGATGATTCCAATCTCCAAAAACACCCAACCGTTTAAATTCTTCACGCTGTATATCAATTTGAGAATTTGCATAAGCACGACATTGCTCACGAAAATCATGGGGCTTTACATTGACACCCGCTTTGCCAATTTTTTTCTCTACATTTAATTCAATGGGCAGTCCATGACAATCCCAACCTGGTACATACGGCGACGCGAAGCCACTCATTAATTTTGATTTCACCACGATATCTTTCAATGTCTTATTGACGGCATGGCCAATATGGATATGACCATTCGCATAAGGAGGCCCGTCATGCAATATGAAGCGCTCACGACCTTCATTCTGCTTTTGAATCTGTTCATACAGATGCATCTCATGCCAGCGCTCCAGCATCACAGGCTCGCGCTCAGGCAAGCTCGCCTTCATAGGGAAATCAGTCGTGGGTAGATTCAGCGAATCTTTGTACTTACTCATAATGGGTCTCAAATTAACTAAACATAACAGTATACTCCAAGGGCACAGTTGAGGGTAGAGCCAATCGCCGCCTTTGAAGACCTCTACTATGAAAGGAGCATCCAGAACTGAGACCTTGAGCCCCCTACACTATTGCTACAACACTTGGTATCATCCAACACCAATATCGATCACACCCCATAAGGATTTGTCATGTTTAAAAAACTCATCTGTATTTTAACAATCGCATTCTGCTCGCCTTTGATGGCTATGACTTTATCCAGCGACTCCTGGCACGAATTTGGATTAGTAGGCTCTAATTATTTATGTCCTAATCAAGGCGGCGATAATATTTCCCCCGAATTAAATTGGTCAGATCTTCCTGCGAACACAAAATCATTGCTATTAATTTTACACGATCCCGACGCACCCCATTTAGCCGGATTCGTTCATTGGATTGTTTATATCAACGACCCTAAAATTAAATCGATAGAAACAGGATTTATCCCCTCCGCTAATTCACAGATTGTCTACGGATTAAACGGCATGGAAAAAAACGCTTATTTTGGCCCATGCCCTCCTAGCGGAACTGGCACGCATCGTTATGTATTTACTCTGTATGCATTAAATACTCAACTCAACCTAAAAAAAGTAGGACAACTTCACCAATATGATTTAGTCAATCTGCTGTATGGAAAAGTTATTAAACAAGCCACTTTTACAGGCCTTTATAGAAATACTGAGTAACACCAGAGAAAATGGGGCACTTATAAAAATGACAGATACAATTACATCCGCAACGAATCTCATCCATAACCCTTCACGTATCAAAGAATTACGACCACTCATCTCACCTATCATTCTATTTGAAGAATTACCTTGTACCTCAATGACAGAAAATACTGTTACGCATGCTCGACAACTTGCTCAAAAAATTATGCTCAATCAAGATCCACGATTATTACTTGTGGTGGGCCCCTGCTCCATCCATGATCCAGAAGCGGCTCTTGATTACGCCAACAAACTCGCAAAAGTCGCCAAAGATCTTTCAAATGAATTATTAATTATCATGAGGGTTTATTTTGAAAAACCTCGTACCTCTTTGGGATGGAAAGGATTAATCAACGACCCAAAATTAAATAATAGTTTTGACATTAATAGCGGATTACGCATAGCAAGAAAATTATTATTAGATATCAATTCTCTCGGATTACCAACAGCCACCGAATTTGTAGATACAATCACACCCACTTATCTGCTGGATCTTATATCATGGGGCGCCATAGGCGCACGCACAACAGAAAGCCAAATGCATCGTGAACTGGCTTCAGGGCTTCCCATGCCTATAGGGTTTAAAAACGGCACATCGGGAAATGTACAAATTGCGATAGATGCCGTTGTTGTCTCACGACATCAACATCATTTCCTCGGCATTACTCGCCAAGGTAATCCTGCCATTATTGAAACCCAAGGCAATCCATACGGTCATATTATTTTACGCGGTGGAAAAGAAAAACCTAATTACGATGAAAAGAGTTTAAATGAAATTACAGCTGAATTAATCAAACAAGATTTACCGCCGTATTTAATGGTAGATTGCAGCCATGACAACAGCCAAAAAAATCATCTTGCACAACCCGATGTATTAGAAAATCTCTGTGAGCAAATAAAAAATGGAAATCAACACATAAAAGGGATCATGCTAGAAAGCCATCTTCAAGCCGGCCGTCAGACTTTACTCTCCAACCAACCTCTCACCTACGGCCAAAGTATCACCGATGCTTGCCTTTCATGGGAACAGACAGTGCCTTTACTTGAAAAATTAGCGACGCTAAAAAAATAGGGAGCAGATCGTGAAAACTAAAAAACTCTCTACTCCCTGAACTGGTTTACTTAAATGTCGGTGTGAATGCTTGTGTAGAAATTGGCTTGTAGTCGCATAAAGCTAAAAGTTCATTCAACGCTTCTATTTTATCAATCATACCCAAATCTCTTTTCACACCCCAATCATGATGCGCAGTTTGTGTATTGACTTGACTCGCATCGATTCCAATATAGTTATCTACACCATCTTCATCGTGCCAAAATGTCGCAGCACAGACTCTTGTTTTGAAATCTTCATAACGCTTTTGTTCTATAACCTTAAGATGAAGATTTTGATATTGTTTTTTCATTGTTTCAATTTCATGAGAGTCAACATGCTCTGCACTATTACTAGCTTTAGGTCGATCTACCTGATGATAAAGAATAGTTACTTCGATTCCACGGTCGAGCATCCCCCTCACAGAAAGAACTCTACCCAAAACCGTTGATAGTTGAGCGGGATCTTTCATTTTTGCTTCCGGAATTAATCCATCTGGAATGACAGACATATCATCTGTATTTAATTTAAAAAGAGAATCACTTTCATCATATCGAACATACTTCGAATTGATAAACATGGGCGTCAATAATGATGGGACTACAAAAACAGCCTTGCCAGATTTTAGTTTCTCTTCTATTTCACGCTGTTCAGACACAACAGCAACCCTAAGTTGAGCCTCGTCTGATATTTTAGCTTTTTCTGGTGATAGTTTCATTATGCTTTACTCCTAATTTAATTTACTAACTAATGTCATTCTATATAATGGACTTGCTGATCAAGTGTAACTTGATAGGGCGTGTTTATCAAATTGCCTTGAACATATCCCCACAGCATTACCATTAAAACAGTCGAATAGTGGGCCAGCAAGCAAAAATAATGCCCCAAAAGAAGTAATGGCTACTCACTCTGTCATTGCGCTACAGATTATGCCGCAGCCTGAACATCGTAATCTGGGAATAATAATACCGCCGGATGCACATGCAAAGCCTTAGCTAGTTTAAACGCAGTATTTTTTCCCATTTCAATAGCATCATGTTCAAGCGCAGAAATATTTGATTGAGAAATACCCGTTTTTTTTGCCAGTTCATTTTGCGAAAGCTCTTGTAGTTCACGAATGATCTTCAATGCTTCAGTAGATGAAACTTTAACATGCAGTCGAGCTTCAACAAAATCTTTATGATTCTTTCTCATTTTCGCCCCTCAATACTCAAAATAATTAACTTCCACAACATAGCGAAGTCATTTCCAAATGTCCGATTTTTTCGGACACTCGGGCTGTGTATGATAACTCTCATTAAGCATCGACTCTATATGCTTTGCTTCTCCACAACAGTTTGTTACAATGCCCCCATTGAGGTTCTCCTAAATGGCAACAAAGTGGGATCACTTATGAAACGGAATTTACTATCGACCTTGGCTCTCTCTGGCATTTGCATATCCGCACAAGCGGCTATCCCTATTACAAGCTACGAATCAACCGCGGTTGAAATACCTTCGGAATATGCGGTTCAAGGTGGGTATACAGGTGTAGCCGTTGGGCTTAATTTTTCAGGTACGAACAACATGGGGGTTGAGCTTATACCTGACACCACAAATCCAGACGATGTTATCCAATTCCCTGACCTGAGTATTAAGTCTAAACCGGGTATTGTATTAATGCTAACTTCCGGCTATCGCATTTACCGATGGCGATTTGAAGCTGAATTAGCGTATCGTTTCAACAAATCTGAAACGATTTCGACGTTTACCTATGCAGTTAGCCCACCACCACCGGGACCAATAACACCACACTCTCTTAATGAAGACCTAGCCGCTAACGGCGGTACATCAGCGATCTCATTAATGGGTAATATTCTCTACGATCGCTACTATATTTCAGGTTGGATGTGGACATTAGGATTCGGTGCGGGCGGAGTTTATTTAAATTATAACACTTCTGCTGATACAGAATCACTTGCGGGAGCTCCTTTCCCGGTTGACCCTGCTTCATCATTCACATTCACTAAAAAAACCTTCGTACCCGCTGTCCAAGCCATAATAGGTTTTGGTTATACCTGGTCTGATCATTTAGAAACCGCTTTGACTTATCGTTATATGTTTCTATTCAATGATAAATACTGGGCGGATGGTACATTTATTCATAACAGAACCATTCAATTTAATCCCCAATATCGGGTCAATATGCTCAATTTAGAATTTCGATTTACCTAATCTAGGCACGGGATCAGATTATCTTCTAGCTGGTCCCATTTTTCTAAAGCAACGTTAGACACTAGCCAAGATTATTCCAATAGTAGACTTCTTTACAACCCCCCAAATTTTTATTCCTGAGCAGGACAAACCTTTTGAGTTCTCGCTGTGTACATAGCAGTACATAAGAACAATGAGCAAGGTTTAGAACAAATTGATTATCTCTATGAAGAACATCCATTGTGCTTAGAGATCTGATCTCTAAAGATCTTTTAAAATTGATTTCGCCTTCTCAACATCTTTCGTAATTTGCTCTTGCATAGCTTCAATAGTGTCGTATTTTTCTTCTTGCCGCAGCTTGTGTATAAACTCAACCTCTACATGCCGTCCATAAATATCTTGATTAAAATCAAAAAGATAGACTTCTAATATAATCTTCTTTCCACCCACCGTAGGGCGACTTCCCACGTTGGCAGCGCCTTTTATTGGATGCGGGCCTAAACCATAAACAAGTACAGCAAAGACGCCTTCAACAGGTGTATATAATCGATGCAAATGGATATTAGCTGTGGGAAATCCAATTTTTCTGCCTAGTTTATCTCCGTGAGCAACTCGCCCTGAAAAGACATAACCGTGTCCTAATAATTCACGCGCACGCGCCATATTTCCTTCAATTAAGGCCTTGCGAACTAAGGTGCTACTGATGCGCTCCCCCGTCATTTCACAGGTTGGCATTTTCTCAACGGTAAATCCGTATTGTTCTCCCATTGCCACCAATAAATTAAAATCACCTCGTCTTTCAAATCCAAACCGTAAATCATCACCCACAATAATATGTTTTACCCCCAGTTTCCCTACCAAATAATCAACAACAAAATGTTCGGCATTGACATGCGCAAACGCATGATTAAATTTTCCAACCAAAACGCGATCAACCCCGAATTCATGTAACGCTTTAATTTTTTCACGTAAGCGCATTAATCGGCCAATTTTTTTATCCCTATGAAAATATTCGTTGGGTTGGGGCTCAAAGATGATCACAAGAGCGGGCAATTGAAATTTTTGACTGGCTGACAACAGATGTTTTAATAAAGCCTGGTGCCCTTTATGTACACCGTCAAAATTACCTAAGGTCAGCACACACCCTTTATGCACGGATCTGACATTGTGCCAACCACGAATTAAATCCATTATGTCCGCTCCACCGTACCCGTAAGAGACTCACTGACTCTAAAATCGCGTAAACGTAATCCCGACAAAAATAAGCATAATAAATATACGATCACACTCACGCTGACCCAAGCTGTTAAATAGATGACTCGCATTAGTTTACCCATAAGCAGCCATTCAGAAGTTGCTGGAACAAAAATCAATAACATCATGATTAATATCAAGTTTGCAAAACCTAGCCGCAAACAATACGATTTCCAACCTGGTCTTAACGTGAAATCTCCCACCGCGTGTAATTTATAAAATAACATGCAAGCATTCATGCTGGATGATAAAGCCGTTGCTAAAGCAATTCCCGCGTGTTTTAAGGGCCAAAAGAGCAAACAGTTCAAGACAATATTAGCGAGTAAAGCAATAACTCCAATGCGCACAGGCGTCTTGATGTTTTGACGAGAGTAAAATCCTGAAGCAAGTACTTTGACTAACATAAAGCCTGGCACTCCAATCGAAAATGCCATCAAACTTAATTGAGCCATCAACACATCATGGGCTCCGAATACCCCGCCCGAATCAAACAATGTTGCGATTAACGGTCCTGATAAAACAACTAAACCGATTGCAGAAGGTATGGCAATAACTAAAACACAACGCAGCGCCCAATCCAGTGCGTTATCAAATTCCTCTTTGGATTTTTTTGCATGAGATCGAGATAAATGCGGCAAAACAACTGTGGCCAATGCCACACCAAATACACCTAATGGGAAAAAAGTGAGCTGCTGAGAATAATACAACCAAGCGATGCTACCCTGAGGTAAAAATGATGCGAATAACGTATCCATTAATAATCCAATTTGAGCGACAGATACGCCGAATAAAGCAGGTACCATCAGACCTAAGACTCGTCGCACACCACTATCTCGCCAACCCCATCTTGGTCGGGGCAATAATCCTTTTCTCAATAAAAAGGGGATTAAAAACAGCAATTGAATCACACCGCCAAAGAATACGCCCCACGCCAAAGATTTCACAGGAACCTTGAACCACGAAGAAGCTACCACTGCTGCCGCTATTAATGCCACGTTTAGTAATACTGGATTAAATGCAGGAGCCGCGAAGCGACCGATGCTGTTTAATACAGATCCGCAAAAAGCAGTTAGAGAAATCAACATTAAGTATGGAAAAGTGACGCGCAACATATCACTGGCTAAAGCAAAACGAGCTGGATCTTTTACAAAACCTGGGGCAAAGAGTGTCACCAAAACCGGTGTCGCTAACTCTAGAATAAGCGTTGTGATCAATAATAAAACCGCTAAAGTCCCCGCCATTTTATCAATAAACTCTTTGACTTCAGCCTCGGTACGCTGAGTATGGTATTCAGAAAGAACAGGCACAAAAGCCTGCGAAAAAGCCCCTTCCGCAAACAGTCCCCGCATAAAATTAGGAATTTTAAAGGCCAAAACAAAGGCATCAAACCCGCCCACTGCACCAAAAAAATAGGCAAAAACCATATCCCGCACAAAGCCCAACACTCTTGAAATGAAGGTCATCGCGGAAAAAACCGTAGTGGATCTCAGTAAACCTCTGGCCATAATGAAGCTCGTTTTCCAAAAATGAAACAAAGTGCTCGCAAAAGTGTACAATATCCAGGAAATTTACAAAGCGGTCAATATGACACAAGGTATCTAATCTAACATTTATCCTTCGTCTCTACCGGCTTAAGAATACCCCTCATGCCAAACAAGAGCCCCCTATCTCTAGCTCCCAGACAGGTATTGACAAACACCCTACAAACCGGCATATTTACCGATCTTTTAACCTATTTGGAGATTGCAACTGTGGCTAATACAGCACAAGCAAAAAAACGAGCGATTCAAGCCGAACAGCGTCGTCAACGTAACGTTTCACACCGTTCACTCGTTCGTACTTTCATTAAAAAAGTCATTACTGCGATTCGTTCTGGCAACAAAGATAGCGCAAAAACGGCTTACCAGACGGCTGTCCCTATCATCGACAAAATGGTTAACAAGAAGCATTTCCACCAGAATAAAGCCGCTCGCCTGAAAAGCCGCTTGAATGCTCGCATTAAGGCCTTATCAGCTTAAACTGTTTCAAGATTTTTATACTGAATTCTTCGATGTTCGTAGATACACACTTTCTATGCATCTCTAATTTTCTGTAATAACACGGCGATCCAGATAATACTCAAGGGTCGCCCCTTCTAAGTTAACTCACCCGTTAGCCCCCCTCAAAAGTGCCTTCCTTGTAATATACCAAACCTGTCCTATACTGATATTTGAGCTACGTGGATTTTTCACGGATGAAAGAGCACCTAGCTGACTGAAAAGGATGTTTTTCAACATAGACTTAGTAATTGATAGGGAGTCAATGCGATGTCAAAAACGGATGCAAGTGTTCACCATTCCAAAATTGGAATTGTCAAAGAAGTTCACGGCGATAATTTATTTGCGACAGATGCTCACGGAGAAGTCAGACAATTATCCGTCGGTTCATCCATTTATTCCGATGATCAAATTGAATCTCGAGAAGGCAGCTCGATGGTTGTCCTTACAAATAATGGACAATCAATTAATATTCCAGAAGACGTGTACGACCAAATGTTAACAAAAGCAATTACGAAAGAATTATCAACCGCTCTACATTCTGAATTTGAATCCAGTGACGATACAAATACACAACCACACTCACACAATTTTCACAACCACAATGTATACGCTCAAAACGACGTAAATGTAACAACGACTGATTCTAATATTAATGCAAATTCACATGTTATTATTGCCAAAGACATTAATTCGAATAATAATGAAAATAAAGACATCAAGATTAATAAACACGAAAATAATAACTCAATAACCACAGAATCTTTCAATTCGGAACACCAACATGAAAAAGAAATAAATCACGAAGAAAATTCCGAAAAAGAATTCCCATGGACTCATGAAGGCAACACCGCAGTTGTAGTCACACCCCACTTCATCACAACATCGGATAGTCCACGGGACATCATTACGCTAACTCATGAAAATCTTGATCAGCATATGCGTAATGAAGAATCACGAGCAGATAAAAATCATGGTGATTTTAGAGATGCCACACAATTTGGTGACCGTGATAGCGGGCATATAACATTTGCTGAAATAAATCAGCAAGTAGAAAATGAACATTCTATCCAAGACAAAAATGAATTTCATAATACCTCAGACGGCATTGATCCAAATTTACTTGCCGCTGTAATAACTCCTGGTTTTGATACAGCACGTGAAGATGATGAGAATAAATTAGATGTCACTGATGAGCTGGAAGATGACGTTGGAGTAAGAACACGTCGCGGAGACGACGATGACGATGACGACGGTGACGACGACGATGACAACGGCGACGACGATGACGACGGTGACGACGACGATGACAACGGCGACGACGATGACGACGATGACGACGACGACGATGACGACGATGACGACGACGATGACGACGACGATGACGATGACGACGACGACGATGACGACGACGACGACGATGACGACGATGACGACGATGACGACGATGACGACGATGACGACGACGACGACGATGACGACGACGACGATGACGACGACGATGACGACGACGATGACGACGACGATGACGACGACGACGACGACGACGATGACGACGACGACGACGATGACGACGACGATGACGAC
>JAKORL010000136.1 GCA_029777855.1 Pseudomonadota bacterium | reverse complement strand
TAATACAAAGGCCTTTTTATTCAAAAAAAATATCAAATTAATGAAACATCTAACAACTTGAGATGCGACACCTATCGTGTCGACACCTATCGTGCCTACCAAGCAGGTATGGCCTGATTTTTGAAGATCTCCTCGGCTTTCTTGAGGACCTCGGGCGAGTGGAGGGCTTCGAGGAGTTGTTGAAATTTGGGAGCATTTTTTTCATCGTTGCGGACGACGATAACGTTTGCATAGGGGGAGTTTGCGGATTCTTTGAGGAGAGCATGATCTTTAGGATTTAGGCCTGCAAGCAGTGCAAAATTGGTGTTGATTACCGCAATATCAACGTCGGGTAATACGCGGGGAAGTTGAGCAGCGTCAAGTTCTTTAAATTGAAGCTGTTTAGAATTTTTTTCAATGTCTTGGGGAGAGAGGGTCTCACTACTTTTAGATTTTAGTGTGATGAGTCCGCCTTGTTGTAAAAGGATTAAAGCACGTGTTTCGTTGCTGGGATCGTTGGGAATGGCGACAATGGCTTTGTCGGGTATTTGATTAATTGATTTCCATTTTGATGAATATACCCCTACAGGGTAAATAAACATTTTTCCAATGGTGGCAAGGGGGTAGTTTTTGGCTTTTACAGCAGCGTCTAAATAAGGCTGATGTTGAAACATATTGGCATCAATACTGCCATCCGCTAAAGCCTGATTTGGTAAAGAATAATCATTGAATTCAACAATGACGATATGTAAGTGAAATTTCTCTTCGGCAATTTTTTTTGCGACTTCCATTAATTCAGTTTCAGGCCCCGCGATTGTACCAACATACAATTCATTTTCAGCGCGCTTTTGATTGCAGGCAGTAGTAACAATAGAAATAATAACGAGTAGTCCAAGCAGTCTAAATAATCGCATATTAAATCCTTATTGATGATTAAGGGTGCGTGAAAGTCGATTTCCGAGGTATTGAATTAGATGCACAATGATAATGAGAATCGCCACAGTTGCTAGCATAATTGTGATATCAAAACGTTGATAACCATAATTGATGGCGACAGTACCTAATCCACCACCGCCAACGGCTCCTGCCATCGCAGAATATCCGATAAGGCTGATGAGCATCAAGGTAATCCCATTAATGAGGGCAGGTAAGGATTCGGGTAATAATATTTTTAAGAGTATTTGCATGGGACGTGCGCCAAAACTCATTCCGGCTTCAATTAATCCCGGGTTTATATCGAGCAGGGCATTTTCAGCTACGCGAGCCATAAACGGAATGGCGGCAATAGTCAGTGGAACGATGGCAGCTGTAGTGCCGATTGTGGTGCCAATTACCCAGCGCGTGAAGGGGATAATCGCGATGAGAAGAATGATAAATGGTAGTGAACGTGTTACATCAATTGTAGCGCTTAAAAGCTTGTTAATTAATGGGTTTTCACTGAGATTTTTATGTTGTGTTGCAAATAGCCACAGTCCGAGTGGTAATCCTATCATCACGGCCATAATTCCTGAAACAAGTACCATGTACAGTGTTTCCCAAGTGCCTTTCCAGAGTATTGAAAAGAAAGCGGGGTTTATGGAATTACTCAGGATTTCTGACATAACCAATCACCTCCACATGTACGCCTTTGTTTTGCAAATATTTCAATCCAGCTTGAATCTGTTCCGTTGAGCCTACTACTTCGGTGATCATCGTTCCCATTGTTTGGTCTCGTATGAGTTCGATATCTGCCTGTAATATATTTAATGTAATTGAGAGTTGTTGCATTAAGTGTGCTATTAATGGCTCTTGGCTCGTTTTACCCAGAAAAGAAAGATGCCAAAGCGGATTACTGTTGGGCGTTGCTTCCGAATGAAGGCGTTGTTTGACAGCTATTGGCAAATGATCTTTTGCGACTTTTTGAATAAATCGTTGAGCTAATTCGGTTTTTGGATTTCCAAAGAAATCAACCACATCAGCGTGTTCTATTATTTTTCCGTGTTCCATAATCGCTAAATGGTGACATATCTCTTTGACGACTTCCATCTCATGCGTGATGATTAAAATCGTAACGCCCAATTGTTCATTAATGTCTTTAAGTAAACGCAATATTGCATGAGTATTTTCAGGATCCAATGCCGAAGTGGCCTCATCACTCAAGAGTACTTTAGGCTGATTGGCTAAGGCCCTTGCAATACCTACGCGCTGTCTTTGACCACCGCTTAATTGTGCAGGGTACGCATCTTGTTTAGACTTTAATCCCGTTAATTCGAGTAGAGGTAAGACTTTTTGCTTAATACTGGATTTATCTTTACCATCGAGTTCCAAAGGAAGGGCGATATTTTCGTAGACGGTACGCGAAGAAAGTAAGTTAAATTGTTGAAAGATCATGCCTATTTTCTTTCTGGCTTGAGCTAGATCAGAGGGTGTTAATTCAATAAGATTCATTCCATCGACGATGACACGTCCTTCGTCTGGACGTTCAAGTAAGTTTGCACATCGAATGAGCGTACTTTTTCCTGCGCCACTTGGACCTATAACACCAAATACTTTTCCTGATTCCACAGAAAATTCAACGTCGCTGAGTGCAGCGATACGTTGCGAATTTTTGCCAAAATATTTGCTAACATGTTCAAACGTAATCATAGGGTGATAATAAAGTTTTTGTCTGGAAATTCATAGTGCAGTTTCATACTAAAAGGGTAGTCGCAAAAAAAAACACCGCGGATGAACCACCCGCGGTGTTTTTAGAGAGAAAATTACATTGTTGGGAACAGGTAGCTTACGCCAATTGTAACCAAGTCTGTGCTTTTCACACGGTTGCTGTCGTGGTGGTGATGATGGTTTTCTTCACTTTGACGACGTCCGTGGTGGTGATTGTCACCATCTGTTCCAAAGCCGTGTAGGTAAGAAAGATCTACCATTACGTTTTGGCAGAAGCTGTAAGCTAAGCTAGCACCAGCTGCTGGGATAATGCGATCAGAATCGCCGCCGTTGTGGTGATCGTTACCATTAAATAGGTAAGCAGCACCACCTTTGATGTCACCTCGGAATCCGCTGTCACCAAATGGTGCACCAACGCGAGCGAGTAAGTCCCATTGGCCAACATTGTTGTGGCTGCCATTACGATCGTGGTGATGATCTGAATCTTTAAAGAATCCAGCAACGCCAGTTTCCAATCCGATGTAAGGATTAAATTGGTAACCTAAGTATACTCGACCACCAAATCCGCCGTTATCATCATTATGATGACGACGTCCTTCGTGATGATTGTTTCGGTATTTAACTTGTCCCCATCCAGCTTGTGCTCCAACATAAACGCCTGGACATCCAGTGTTGCAAGCGGTTGCTGCTACTGTAGATAAAGACATTCCTAATGTGCTCGCTGCAGCTAAGGCAACTAACATTTTTTTACTAACCATATTACTCTCCTGTAAGGTCATTAAATGAAACACAAACCTGTTGTGTCCCTAAAGCTTAGACTACGATTTGATTTTTGACAAGTCCGTGTCAAGTTTTTATGACTTTATTTTTGAGATAGCTTCTATTTCAATTATTTATCCTAATAGTTTTTTAAATAAAACACTTTGTTTTTTCTTATTATTTTATTTTGTGTATTAGGCATCGTAGTAGATTGCAATGTCAGAATTTTGATCTGTACATCAGATCTCTTTCCTTGAAAAAAACGCTTGAAAGTTCTCAATTTGTACTCTATAATGGCTTCGATGGATATGAATAGTCACTGCTTAGCAGAGGCTATAGGATGTATGAACCTGATGGAGGATATTATTATGTTAACGCTCGCTCAACGCAAGACCTATGAGTTTATTCGTCACTTTATTGGAGAGAATGGCTATTCGCCTACTTTGGCTGAAATCGCTAAAGCGCGGGGTATTAGTTCTCGAGGGGTGGTGCATCGTGACGTGCAGGGTGTTGTTGCTGAAGGATTGATTCGGCTCGTTCCAAACCGCAAGCGCAGTATCGAACTTTGCGAGTCGGCTAACGAACGGCGTTATTTACCCTTATTAGGGCGTATTGCTGCCGGGCAACCGATTGAAGCAATTCCGGATCAGCGCACAGTCGATATTGCCAATATTTTCTTGCGCGAAAATCATTACGCTCTACAAGTCAAAGGAGATTCCATGATTGAAGAAGGAATCTTTGATGGCGATGTGGTGGTGTGTAAGCATTCCGAGGTTGCTGATGACGGACAAATTGTGGTTGCTTTGGTGGATGATCGCGAAGCGACATTGAAGCGATTGCGTCGTAATAGAGATCGGAGCGTGACCTTAATTCCGGCAAATCCACATTTAAAACCCATGACCTATCAAGCGGACCGTGTGAAAGTGCAGGGTATTTATGTGGGGTTGCTGAGATTTTTATCGAGGTAATTAAGATGAGCGGCTGTTCCTCCTGAATATTAAGTGACCACTCAGGGTGGGGGCTCTGGAAGGAATCTTAAGAGGGACAGCGCAGCTCTTTTCTTAACTAATTGAAAATATTGATAAAAAATTTTTGACATGACAAAAAATAAGTGCAGAGGCATTCGGCAACTTGGCTAGAATGCCTAAAACTCACAGATTTTCCTGATGATGCTGGCACATGTTTAAAGGAGTCGCCATGACAATAAAAAAACAGACACCTTGGCCTCGAGCCATTATTTTGATCGACATGAATGCGTTTTTCGCCTCTGTGGAGCAAATGGATTTTCCTGAGCTCCGAGGTCGGCCGGTGGCCATTACCAATGGAAAGCAAGGTTCTTGTGTGATTACCTGCTCTTACGAAGCGCGGCGCTTTGGTGTCAAAACAGGCATGCGGCTTTTTGAAGCACGTGAATTGTGTCCTGAAGTGATTCAATGTGCTGCACGTCCACATCGTTACGCAGAATTATCGACGATCATCATGGAGGCTTTAAACGATATTACACCCGATATCGAAGTATTTTCTGTAGATGAAGCGTTTTTAGACGTGTCCCGTTGCCAACGTTTGTCGGGATCACCCATTGCGATGGCCCAGCGCGCCAAAGAGTTGGTCTTGGAAGTGTCGGGTTTGCCTTGCTCGGTCGGATTGAGTGGCGATAAAACCACTGCTAAATATGCGGCGAAGCTGCAAAAGCCGAACGGCTTTCAAGTGATTTATCCTTGGGAAGCAAAAGCACGATTGCGCAATGTGCCCGTGACAGAACTGTGCGGCATCGCAAAAGGCATAGGTCGTTTTTTAGCCTCCTATGGTGTAATCACCTGTGGTGATATTGATAAAATTCCCATCAGTATTTTATCCAAACGTTTTGGCAATCTCGGGCGACGTATTTGGTACATGTGCCAGGGTGCAGATCCCGAGCCTTTACGAATGGAGGTTGCCGATCCCAAATCCATTGGGCATGGTAAAGTTATTCCGCCCAATACGACTGATGAGCAACTCATCAAAACCTATTTATTACACATGAGCGAAAAAGTAGCGGCCCGTTTGCGACGCCATCAGATGGCAGCGAGTCATTTCTTCATTGGATTACGTGGCATGCATTGGGATTGGATTGCGACCAAAGCAAAATTAGCGTATCCCTGTGCCGATGGTCGCTCTATATATAGTCTTTGTCAGCAATTGATGGAAGAGCATTGGCATGGTGAGCCCCTTTCACAAGTGCAAATCACAGCCCTAGATCCACGTCCCGACAGTCAACAACTCGACCTTTTCATGCCTAACGATCGTGTGCGTCGTACCACTAATAATGCAATCGATAAAATCAACGAACATTTCGGCGAGTTCACCATCGCGCCCGCCCGCCTCTTAGGCCGCTCCTCCATGCCAAACGTCATTTCCCCCGCCTGGAAACCCTTTGGGCATCGGCAGTCGATTTAAATGTAAGGGAATATAACTAAAAATCACATGAGAGCATGATAGAGATGGGTGAATGTTTGAAAATATTATCAGATTAGTATGTTAGAGTTTCATGGGATAAATTAAATTTTTTGTGTCTTCTAACATATTAAATAGATAAAAAGATTCGGGTCATTGTAACAATAAACACCATATATTAATATGCATTTTACGAAACAACTAACAAATAAAGATGCGACGACCTGGTTCTTTCTATTGGCCTAATGATTTTGCTGGTGCAGTCTCGATTATACTTCCAGGCTCTGCAGTATTCGCACAAATTCCGGTTGCGAAATTATAATTGCTAATCAAACATCTTAAGATGGAATTTGGGTTAAGTATCATTTTTTCACCCGATACAGAGATTAAAAGACTATCATCCCAATAATTATTTATAGCATTAACAAGCACGGTCGGTTCGTATGCTAATACTGATACTGGCACAATACTAGCGTTTGTAAACGCAGATCCACTCAGATCTATATGTGCAGAATTTCTTAGGAACATAATTGTGCCAATTTCATCACGATCAAAATAACTATCATGCACTGTTAAATTAATTTGTGGTTTTATATCTGGAAAAACCGGAGGAAAGCCATTTAAGAATAAAGAAAGATGAGTAATCACTTCCAAACCAACTTGCCGAAATCTATCTGTGGTATCATTAAATGCTGAACCAACGTAATGATATTTATTTAGACCTACTGTCATATTGCTTGCATCTTCCAACCAGATATCGATCCCATCATTATCAATACCTCCGAATGTTGTTATAGAATCAATTTGCGTGGTTAGAGTCGCATTGCCGGTGCTCATTAATAGTATGGGTGGTCCTGTTTGATTGCTTATAGGATTATTTCTCAAATCAGTTAGGATTCCTTTTTTTATATCAACTTTTGCGACACCATCACCTATGACCTCAATACCAGGTCCAAAATTACAGCCACTTGTTCCTGCGGGGCCTGTCAATGAGCAGGGGGTTGCTGATCGAAGCATGATATCATTTATTGATACTTGAGTATTATCAGCAGAATTCGCAGTAAAACGTATATTGATACCGGCAGCCACTGGAAATACTGGCGCTGCAGGAGCGAGGCGATTAAAAGTAGGGTCAAGCTTTTTAATCTGATTACCACCTTCAATGAGGACATTGCTCACGGTTACTTTTCCGGGGTCAAAACCAATAATGGCAGAGCTGTTTGTCATTTTTAAACTGACCCCACTAATCGTGTTGTTTTTTGCAAGCACGATTCCAGCTCCACTGAAAGGATTAAAATCGAAGATATTTCCAGGAGTGGTATTCGTAATCGTGGTACCTCCGGCATCAGTGGTACATTTGATTGGTTTAAATCTGCCGGGACTATTGCAGTTAACCGTTGTATTGCCCAGTAAGGTTTGATTATCTTTTAAGATGATCCCGCCATCGAGTACGTCTGAACTATTTAGAATAACAATGGTGTCCCCTGGGTTAGAATGGTCTTGCACTTGCTGCAGACTGTTGTAGGGATGCTGTTTCGTACCATCTGATGTTCCAATTGCACCCGCCTGAACATAAATCTTGGAGGCTGAAGCGACACTCGAAAAGGAAATCATTGCTATTAAGCACGAAAGGAGAATTCTATGGCGCTTCATTGTGATCACTCCTCAATTAAGAGTAATTGGTTCTCAGGCTTTATAAACACTTAAACCGTAATTAATACATAGAATCCTATCTAGGCAATCACGCCTTCAAATAGAAGATTCTATTATTAATCCCCTTATTGTAAGCATAGTATACTTTGCTGATTTGTCAATTTTAAACATTAATAAACTATAAATATTGCGATATATTATGAAATAGGCTTAAAACGGTTGGGTGGGGGCTGGCATGTAAATTTGCATGTTTGATTACGTTTGTAGTGGAGGGGAAGTAAGACTTGTTGTACATGATAAAAACGCTACTGCACTACGATTTTGGCAGTGCCTTGGATTGTCTGTCGTAGAGATAGGATCTGAATTGTATGGCGATCAAAAAGTGAAAGTTTATATTATAGAAAAAGGTATGCAAAAAAGAATAACTAAAGCTGAGACATCACTATAAAAATATCAAAAAATTATCGTATAGTTTCTTCTTTTCTTAAGGTCAGAATTTCATGGCCTGTTTCCGTCACTAAAATGGTGTGTTCCCATTGGGCGGAGAGTTTGTGATCTTTGGTGACGGCGGTCCAACCATCGGGGAGGATTTTGAGGTCGCGTTTTCCGGCGTTGATCATGGGTTCTATGGTGAATATCATGCCTGGTTTTATTATTTCTCCTGTGCCGGTTTTGCCATAGTGCAGAATTTGAGGATCTTCGTGAATGTTCTGACCCACACCGTGTCCACAAAATTCTCGGACAACTGAGAAGCGGTTTTTTTCAGCATGGGCTTGAATGGCTGCGCCGATATCGCCAAAATGTACCCCGGGTTTTACTAATTCAATGCCTAGGTAAAGGCATTCTTGCGTCACTGTCACCAGCCGTTTTGCCAGCACAGAAGGCTCGCCTATGAAAAACATTTTACTGGTATCACCGTGATAGCCGTCTTTTCGAACAAGG
>JAKORL010000135.1 GCA_029777855.1 Pseudomonadota bacterium | reverse complement strand
CGTCCAAACATTGCGCCTTTCCGTCTCTGCGCCTCTGCGTGCCCTACATCACCTCCCAGCCTCTTTGCGCTTGCACCCTTGGTGTCTCTGCGCCTCTGCGAGAAATCTCTAAGTCTCTGCGAGAAACCTCCCCGCAATCAAACCACAATCGTCCAAACTTTGCGCCTCTGCGTGAAATATTAATATAAGTTTATTCGTTAAATCTTTGCGCTTGCACCCTTGGTGTCTCTGCGCCTCTGCGTGCCCTACATCACATCCCAGCCTCTTTGCGCTTGCACCCTTGGTGTCTCTGCGCCTCTGCGAGAAATCTCTAATTCTCTGCGAGAAACCTCCCCGCAATCAAACCACAATCGTCCAAACTTTTCGCTTGCACCCTCGGTGACTCTGCGCCTCTGCGTGCCCCTCATCACATCCCAGCATCTCTGCGCCTCTGCGAAAAATCTCCCCGTGAAATATTATCTTAAAATTTCTTCTATCAAAACTTCTTTAAATACCTTCAAAAAATTAATCTACAATCAACTTCACTATCTGCATTTTTTCTCCTTTAATTATCCTCACTAAGTATAATCCTTTGGCAAAATTATTTAGGCTTAACGAATTGTTATAGGAAATTGCTTCAGGAATAATTATCTTTCCTTGTAAATCAAATATGCAAATACTTGCGTTTTCGATACCGTAAATAGTAAATTGCCCATTCGACGGATTAGGTGCCACTGTAATTTCTTCCGGCTCATATTCATTAATTCCTACCGATGACTTAGTCGTGAATTGATAAATATTGCTCCACAAAGAGGTGTCAACTGTAGAAACCATTCTTACTTTCCAAAAATAGTTGGTACTGTAATCTAGTATTGCCGAATTTAGACTGTCACTCGTTGAGGTGTAATAAGATGCTGTAGCGAATGATGATAATGTATCAACAGCAATTTCATAGTGATCGATTCCTTCTGCCGACTCCCAATATAAAACTGTATTAAGCTCTTGATTTATTGATAAGTCTACAGGGCTAATAAGTCCTGTTTGATCAAGTGTTGTGAATACTCTAACTGGCGACCAGTTTAATGTGTCATTTCCTAAAATCACTCTAACTCTCCAATAATAATTTGTCCCGAAATACAAATTGCTACATTGATAGGTCGTGTCGCTTTGTATTTGATCAATCAATAGCGGAGAGTTGAAATTAGCCG
>JAKORL010000134.1 GCA_029777855.1 Pseudomonadota bacterium | reverse complement strand
TGTATATCTTGCGGGACCTCTAGATAATCAATTTCAACATCTCCTGCAATTCTCTTAATGATTGCATTAACTTTATTCACGTCAAGTTTCGTAGATGTTTCAGCAATAACGTAACATTTACCATGACCAATCAAAACTTCAACTGCAATTCTCGGATTTGTGTCATTCTTATACGCAAGGTCAACAATTGCGCCTGCAATACGGTCTGCAATTTTATCTGGATGGCATGGATTTACTTTTTCATACATTCTCTTTTCCTCCTTCGTTTAAATAATTTATAGGGGTGGTTAACAGCCCACCCCCAGCTGTATTTCTGGTGCTATTAGCTATTAAAAAACTAAACGAGATTTCCACAAAGCATTGTCGCCGCCGTATCGTTTATGATTACGATACGCTGTTATTCCACCGCAAGGGCCAATGAAGATTGCGAATCTGTCGTCAGTCAGACAGTATCTTTCGCCTGGCATTCCAATTATTGCCGATACATACCATGTCGCCCATTTGTTTTTACGTTTTTTCCAGTCGCAGTCGCTATCGTCGCAAGTGAATTTAATTTCAAACTCTTTTAACACTTTGTGACCACCCAATTCAGCATAGCGCTGAATGTGCCATAGAAATCGTTTCAATGCGTCTTTTTGACGCGACGACAATTTTTGATAATTGTCCAAAGTCGTAACGTAATCGTGCGAATTCTTAAGATTAATGCTTAACATTTTTATCTCCTTTCGATTTTTGATTTTTCATTTACCACTCTACGCACTCGCGTGCAAACTCCTCATACTTCGTTCCTTCAAAAACTTTCCTAAGATGGTCCAGCGGAACAAACTCGATAGTCACGTCTTCTCTCTTACAATAATCCTCAATGGCATCAGTGACGTCAACATATTTGATTTCAACTTCAATATCTTCCTCATCCAATTTTTTTACTGCTAAATAACGATGAGTCCCAGTTACAAGATACCAGCCATCAAGATTAGCTAGTAAAATTACGCTAGTAAAACCGTTCTTTTTCATGTCCTCGGCCAAGGCCTCAACCTTCTTTTCGTCTACTCCGTCAGGCATAAACATCTGATAATTGTAAGCTGTCAAATCATAATTACTGATTGTTTGGATCATTTCGCTAAAATTAAAATCTCTCATAAAATTGCCCTCCTTGTTTTGGCTGTCTCTTCAGTGCCGCTTGCCACACGGCAGACGCCGACGAATCGGCGTTTCGACATTTTAATCAATAGATTTTAAAGAGTCGTCCCATTCTTTTTCCA
>JAKORL010000133.1 GCA_029777855.1 Pseudomonadota bacterium | reverse complement strand
TTGATCGATTCCTCCTTGGCATCCCCGATGAAGCCACATGTATTAATAATCACATAATCCGTGTTTTGAACGCTTTCAAACAGCACACTATTGCCTTGCGATTTTAATTTTGCAGCAATCACTTCTGAATCAACACTGTTTTTAGAACACCCCATGGTGATGATGTTAAACGTTGCCATAGTTACGATAATTTGGGTTTTAAATATTTTGCGGTATAGGATGCTTCACAGTGGATCAAATCTTCGGGAGTCCCTTCAAATACCACAGATCCCCCCTCATCTCCTCCCTCAGGTCCTAAGTCAATAATCCAGTCGGCACACTTAATCAACTCCGTATTGTGTTCAATCACAATAATGCTGTTTCCAATCTCAATCAGCTTATTAAAAGCACGATAGAGGTTGTTGATATCGTGGAAATGAAGTCCTGTGGTAGGTTCATCAAATATAAAAAGATATTTATTATCTGTCGTCCCTTTGGATAAGAAAGAGGCTAATTTAATTCTCTGCGCTTCTCCTCCGGAAAGGGTAGAGGAGGGTTGCCCCATTTTCAAATAGCCTAGTCCTACTTCAATGAGAGGAGTAATCTTTTCAATAATTGAAGTGATAAGTCGACTTTTCGGTAGTGAAGTGAAAAACTCATACGCCTGGTTGATCGTCATGTTTAAGATATCACTAATCGTCTGATCTTTAATCTTGATATCTAAAACTTCCTCTTTATACCGTTTGCCGTCACATTCAGTACAATGAAGTTCAACATCGGCCATAAATTGCATTTCGACGTAAATAATTCCCTCACCCATACAGGTTTCACATCTTCCTCCTTCTGTATTGAAGGAAAAATAGGAAGCTTTATAATTGCGCTGCACTGCCAAAGGTTGTTGAGCATACAGGTTTCTGATATCGTCAAATATTTTAAGATATGTCGCCGGATTGGATCGTTTGGATTTACCAATCGGGTTTTGGTCAATCAAAAGCACTTCACTGAGTCCCGATTTGGTGATTTTTAGCTGGTTATAATCTTTTTTATCTTTGGGTTCAAATCCTGAAAAG
>JAKORL010000132.1 GCA_029777855.1 Pseudomonadota bacterium | reverse complement strand
ATACTGCAATGTTAGACAAACTTGCAGCTATCAAAGCAAAACTTGCCGCTATGAAGGATAAAAAATAAAAGGAGATTAGAAAAATGGCAGACACAAAAAATATGAAGAATATCTTTAACACGCTTGATGCGTTACTTGAAAACACCGACTTTAGCAAGGTTACCGCCGAAAGTACCGGCTTTTCAGAACTGAAAGACGGTTACTACTTATGCGAGGTCAAAAAAGCCGAGCTTAAAGTGAGCAAAAGTTCCGGCAATCCAATGGCAGCATTTCAATTCAAAGTCGTTGAAGACGGTACAAGCTTTAGTTTTGATGCAAAAAATAAGGCAATACCAATTACACTTAAAGGTACAAAAAACCGTGTGATATTCAAATATTATGTGTTCAAAGACGAAACAAGTGTACAACGTTTTGCAGGTGAAATGCTTAGATTTGAGGACGAAAACGGCGAATCGATTTTGACAAAAGAGTATTTTGCAACCTCTGAGCTTATCGAAGACGCACTTGATGTGTTGATTGGCATGCGTATTTACATACATGTCGAAACAACTGAAAATGATGACGGCACAAGCTCAACGTGGTCAAATCTTATTACTTGGAAGGCTGCGTCAGCTCTTGGATTGAAGGTGGACTAATATGAGTGCGATCGACACAATTCAGTCGATCGTCAATTGCGAACTTGTAAATTATGACTTTCGGTATTGCTTCGTAAATCGTTCTAAAATACCAATTCGACCTGACGGTTGCGAAGCAAGAACCGATGTCATGAGTGACTTTGTAGAACTTCATGAATTGTTGGACTCACCGATGCTAACACGCAAACGTATCTGCGGCGTCGGTGTTTCTATACAAGCAAGTAAAGTTTGTGCGATTGACGTAGACAGTTGTTTTTCAAAAGCATTTGATGCAACAACTATCGATGAACGCGGAAAACACGTGTTAGACTTATTCGAAGACATTGCATATTGCGAGTTTAGTTTTTCTGGAACAGGACTGCGTGTGATATTTTTGCATGATTTGATAAATAATTACAGCGACATGTACTACATCAAAAACTCAAAATCGAATATTGAGTATTATCAGCCGTCAAATTCAAACAGATTTGTTACAGTCACAGGCAAGTACTTGAGCAACAATCCTATACAACATGTTGAAGGCACGTCTATAGCATTACAACAATTTTTAGAAGATTTTATGGTTCGACCTAAAAAGACTAAAACACAATCGCTTGTCGCTGACGATGACATTACGTATGAAGAAGCGCTCAATAAAACAAAGCGGCTGTACATTCAAAACTCAAAGTTTCAAGAATTGTGGTTTGCTCAAGCTCCAGGTTCAGGTTCAGACGAGAGTGAACGCGATTATCAAATCGTAGCGATGTTGTACGAAAATATCACTTCAAACGATGAGATTATTCGAAAAATATTTGAAACGTCTCCATATTTTCAAAGTAAAGACGACTATCATATACGCAAATGGACGATGAATAATTATCGATACTTTAGGTACATGTTCGACCACTTAAAATGAATTTTCAAAAAGTACATCAAAACAGTTTACTTTTAATTTAGGTTGTGATATAATGTATATAAGATAAATAAAAGGGAGGCAAAAATAATGAAAAAACTATATTTTGCAGGAGGTTGGTTCAACCCAAAACAAAAAGAAGAACACATTCGAATGGGCAATTTCTTAAAGTCGCTCAAAAAATTCGATGTCTTTAACCCTCGGATAGCCGGTGGAGATTTCAAACCAGGCTTAGAAACAGAACGCATGACACAAGTGTTGATGAACAACATTAATGCAATTCTAGAATCAGACATCGTTGTTGCAATCACAGATTATAAAGATATGGGCACATTGTGGGAGTGCGGTTTTGCGTATGCGAATAACAAGCCGATAATATATTATTGCGAAACGCTCGGCGATAAGCCGTTTAATTTAATGCTTGCGAAAACGGGTCGAGTTGCAAAAAATCTTGACGAGCTAAAAGAGCTATTAGAAGACGAACAATCGTTCGTATTTTCAAAAATACACTCATATGAAGGGATAATAGAATGAAAGAGCTTATTTTCACAAAAGATGAGCTTTTAGAAATGTATAAGCTCAAAAACATTGTTCGATACAATCATCGAATAAGACTTAAAGACGAAAATGTTGCCGAGCATTCATTTTTTACGGCTTTGATTGCGTTAGACATTTGCAAAAAATTGTCGATAAATACGCATGATACATTCAAAGTGATTATAAAATGTCTATTGCATGATACGCCAGAACAAGAATTGAATGACATTACATACGACGTAAAATTAAAGCTGAATTTGCGTCCATTGCTCAAAGAATTTGAGGACAAATACTTTGAAGATAACTATGCAGACTACGCTGACATCATGACAAATAACGATAATAACATCGTTAATGCAATAGTGAATTACGCGGACGCAATATCAGTGTTGCAGTATGCATACAACGAAATAGAACTTGGCAACATCACGTTTGCTCCGATCGTTACAGAAACGCTTGAGCGTTTAGAAAAATTAAGAGAAGTTTTACTGGAGGTTATCAAAAAATGATTGACAAAAAGTTTTCTGCAGGTTATGAAGATATAAGTGTAACAGTCGTCGATTATCAAAGAGATTTGGTGAGATTTATTTCGAATCAAAAGAACGCATTGAGAAATACACAAATGAAATTAATAAACTAATTGAGAAGGAGGTCAAATAAATGAATGGCATTCAGAATGGATATAAGGGAATTAAAGTAGAGATTATTAGTTATACAAAACATCCAGCAAAAATTATATGGGATATGTTAAAGCAAACGTGGATAAGCCTTCATGATGTAGACTACGATCCAAACAATGAGACAGTAAAGAAATTTATTACCGATTCGTTGTCTAAGCGATTGAATCCTGTTCCTCAAGAGACAATTTTGATTCAAGCCATTTTTAAGGGAATCAGTCGTGTAAATCTTGCTCAGTTGACAAGACACCGTGGTTGGATTTTTAATAGTGAATCTCAAATGCCTCAGCCTGTTAACCACAATGTTATTATTCCTCTTAATATTGTGAACTCTCCGTTTTATGAGAGAGCGAAGAAGCTGGTTGAGGAATCTCAGAAATTATATGATGATATGATTAAAGGAAATGAAAACAAAGAGACTACAAACATTCCATACCAAGATGCAAGATATCTCTTGATTCATGGGCAGACAGCAGATATCTCAGCGTCATTTACTTTACCTCAGTTGATTAATGCTGTAGGAATGAGACTCGAAAATAATACTCATGATGAAATCAATTATACATTTAGGTTACTTGTTAAAGAGCTTAGAAAAGTAATTGAAGAAGATAACGAACTGGATAGTTTAGATAAACTAGTTTATAATACTTTATTAAATAACTGTGATGTCTTTGGAGCCAAAAGAAAAGTTGGAACTTGCTATGATGCTATGTTCGGAAACTCTTTTAAGAGATTCCCTGATGCAGATGAATACGTAACAAAAGCTACTGAAGAATGTCTTTTTGATTACAAGAAATTGGCTTGGTATGAAGAACTTAAGCGAATCTATAGAGAAGAGCCTGAGCTTTTACTTCCCGGTGAGAAGGAAATGATTGAGAGTTGGTTGGAGTGTGATGACAATGAAACTTAATGTATTCAACGTCGAGTTTGATGGCATTGATAAATGTGGCAAAGACTCAGTCAAACCGTATTTGTTTCATCTTGAACCAGGAAAATACTTAAGCCGAGCACGAGGTTTGATATCGCAACTTGCGTATGCAGAATTGTACGATAGAGACATCGAGTTTGATGCGACAGACTATGTAAAAAATACACTCTTTGTGTTGTTGCTTGTTGACAAACAAGATTGGGAAATTCGATGCAAATTGACAAACGAACCCGATACCGGGTTTAGTTTTGAACAAATGCAAAATGCATTTTCAAATAGTGTAAACAAGCTACATCGCGATTTTAATGTTCCTATAGAAAGAGTAATGATATTTAATACAAGTCATGTTACACCGTTCGAAATATCAAAAAAAGTTTGCGAAAGGCTCGAATATCTTAATCAAAACTAAGTCACACGTTTAATTCTGAGACACGTGATGCGAAGTCTTAATATTCCTATTATACAGACATTAACGTGTCTCAAGAGTTAAGCCAGATAACAAGAAGATAACAATTATATCAGTTATTGAGGAGAACATAACAGATGAAAAATCTAATATCAAATAAAAGCACAGATGAAATTCAAGCAAAAATTAAAGAAAATTGTTTAATATTGCTTAAA
This sequence comes from Pseudomonadota bacterium, assembly GCA_029777855.1. Classification (GTDB taxonomy): domain Bacteria; phylum Pseudomonadota; class Gammaproteobacteria; order JAIEPX01; family JAIEPX01; genus JAIEPX01. The sequence continues at coordinate 214 of JAKORL010000132.1, read as the reverse complement.
GAGATTATCAGGATTGCCGATATGTTTGAGCTTACTTGGTGGGTCGATAGTGGAACATTACTTGGTGCATGTCGCAATAACAAAATGATACCTTGGGACGATGATATTGACATTGTTATGCCAAGAGAAGATTATGACAAATTACGTCTACATTGTGTTAAGTCACAATTTGACAAACGTAAGTTTTTATTTCAAACTTCAACAACCGATTGTT
>JAKORL010000131.1 GCA_029777855.1 Pseudomonadota bacterium | reverse complement strand
CGGGGTGGCGTGTGTTTTTGCACTCGTGGTGCGCTGAAGTGTTATGATTGTTAATAGTTTATTCTCGCGTTGGCAAAAACCGTGACACCAGAAGGGGATCCCCGGCGGCAGCCGGGGCGGGCCGTGTCGCCAGCCACAAAGCCTTCCTCTTTAGTTACCCGATTGTCGCGCAACGGAGCGCCAATGACATATACCGACCTGTTAGCGGTTGTGCGCTTTTTTGGATTTCCTAGCATTTTTTGATAACGATTTGATTCTTTTAATGAAGAATTGGTCATTAATATCAAAGATTATCGGTACACTGTAAGATATGCTTACACTCCTATGACCTTGTCTAGCTGGAATCCAGTTAGGAGAGGTACTTAATACTCTGATAGACTCTTGGTCCAGATCATCACGGACACCACGAACAATCTCTATTTCACTAACCATTCCCAGAGTATCTATTTTAAATCGAGCAATTACTTTTCCTGATATCGAATCATTTATTGCTGATTGTGGATACTTTAAGTTAGTGTAAAGCCAAAGTGGAAAATCTTCAGAGTTGCCATTTTTGAAAATGGGCATTTGTTCAACAATTGTTATCGTGGCATATTCATCGTTCTTTTGGGAGTAAAGAGACGCTATCGGGAGAATAGCGAGCATTAGTAATAATTGAAATACCTTCATTGTGCAGATAATTTGAGCATTACCGCTAACGTTCGGCGGAACCGAGGCTGCGGAGCGGCCGAGCTCATGAGCCACGAACATGAGTGAGTGGCGAATAATGTGTTGTTGGCGCCGAGTCGGGGTGGCACGTGTTTTTGCACTCGTGGTGCGATGCAGGGCTATGATTGTTATTTGTTTATTCTCGCGTTGGCAAAAACAGTGACACCAGAAGGGGATCCCCGGCGGCAGCCGGGGCGGGCCACACCGCCGACCACTGGACTATCCTCTTAAGCCAGAAGCTTCTCGCGGTGCGGAGCGCCATTGACATATACCGGCCTGTTGTAGCCAGTAATTTATTTACAAGTCATTATTAATCTGTTATTTATAATTTTACTTTTCCAAAATATGTGTCTTTAATATTACAATAATAACTATCCTCATCTTTTTTCTTTGATAAATGAGTCTGTGTACGATTCATAAGTAAAGTCGCTTCAAAAAACTCATCGCTTGACTTTAACATTTTTGTGGTCGACAAATCTGGGATAATTGTAATATGCTTCCCTTTGTCAATTTTCTCAAAAAAATCATAGACTAGGATTCTCAATGTATCGGAATTATTATTTCCAATTATCATTGCAGGTAAATTATTTAGCGAGTGCCTATATGCAGGCAAATATTGAATTACTCTTATTTCTAATGTGTCAGTTAAGGTTCTAAATCTCCAATTTTTTTTGCAGTCATCAATAATTTGAAATCTTTCATTATCACTTTTTTGATGAAGGTTAATTCTATTCCTAAGCTTATATGGATTATGTTGTTCAACTGTCACAAAATATTTAGAACAGCTAACATTAATCAGAACAAATATGAAACATATTATCAATCGTGTCATGTCGCTTGGATTATTGGCTACAACGTTCGGCGGAACCGAGGCTGCGGAGCAGCCGAGCTCATGAGCCACGAACATGAGTGAGTGGCGAATAATGTGTTGTTGGCGCCGAGTCGTGGTGGCGCGTGTTTTTGCACTCGTGATGCGATGTAGGGTTATGATTGTTATTAGTTTATTCTCGCGTTGGCAAAAACCGTGACACCATGCGGGAGTCCCCGGCGGGGAGCCGGG
>JAKORL010000130.1 GCA_029777855.1 Pseudomonadota bacterium | reverse complement strand
TTGATTAATAATTTCAGAGGAGATGGTGTTGTCTGCTTCACGTCGTGAAATAATAAAATTTCCACGAATGTCTCCCCAATATACCATTGCAGCATTAGGAATCGTTTTGAGAAGTTCTAAAGAAAAATCTTCCATTTCCGATGGTGTATCTAAATCAATTGTGTCTGACTCAATTAATTTTACTGCGAGTTGAGCTGATTGTGCGGCAGGACGTAAAACACCGGAGAGTTCTCGTTGTACTTCTCGAGCCACTGTTTCCATCTGTTGATCAGAGATTACCATCTGAGACTTGTAAAGTCGTAATGAGGTGACTAAAACAATGGTTACAATAGTCGCAACGAATAGCGTTAGGAAAAGTCCTAGAACACTTACTTTTAATGATATTTTGAAATTTTTGATCATCATGACAGCTCTGCTAATCCTTGCGTATCTGATCCCATAGGTTAATAGTAGCATAAGTTTGAGTGTTCAACCGCTCGATAATATGAATAATTTGAAGGAATATCTTGCGTGTAGTGCAAGAGAATCATTATAATGCCCGTTTGTCGCGAGGATGATCGGGCATGATATGCTAATCAGAACAAGGAGGGTTTCATGCGACTTCGACATTGGATGGTTATAGGGACTGGGCTATTATTGGGCATGTCAGCTCAGTCGTTTGCTATTACCTTATCAGAAGTTACTCGTCATACTCTTGCAACAAATCCAGAGGTACGTGCGTCTTTAGCGAATCGAACCGCCCGTGCATACGAAGTCAATCAAGCCGTAGGTCAATACTTGCCCCAATTGAGTGGGCGTGCGGCGGGTGGACGAGAAAGAGCTGTCAACCCTACTGTAAGAGCACTGAAAAATTCAAAAGGCCATTTGACACTGGATCGAAGTGAATTTTCTTTGACAGCCAGTCAATTGATTGTTGATGGGTGGGGAGTAGGGAGCTCGATTCATGAGCGCGTTTATGATTCTCGTAGCGCCAAATACGATTTAGTCAATACTTGCAACAATGTGATGTTGCAAACCGCTGAAGCCTATCTCAATGTTAAACGTCAACGTGAAATTTTGGCTATTGCTGAGAATAATGTCGGTTCTCATAAAGAAACCCTTCGAAAAATGAAATTACGGTTTAATGGTGGTGCTGGTACTCGCGTAGATGTAGAGTTGGCCGAAGCAAGATTAGCGCGCGCAGAGGCTCAGCTGCGTGAGTCTAAAAGACTTTTAGAAGATGCGGAAACACGTTATTGTACCGTTGCGAATCAGGCGCCTGCTGTTGAAATGGCAATGCCACTACGCCCTGTTAGATTCTTTCCTAGAAATCTTTTCAATGCAGTTACAATTGCCATGGAAAGAAATCCGGCCCTTCTTTCTTCAATAAACACATCGCAAGCCGCAAAGGCTCATATTGGTGTTGTGCGTTCTCGATTTTACCCGCGCGTTGATGCTGAATTAACCGCCAGAGCAGATAATAATCTTGATGGTGTTGAAGGTTCAGATGGCTCTGTGATGGGTATGGCTGTCTTATCGTACAATTTTGTAGCGGGCGGTAGTGATGTTGCCGCGTATAATACGGCTGCATTCGATAGGGTACAGGCGCAACAAAAATCACTCGAAATTGCTCGTCAAGTGAGGGAGCGTGTACGTGATGCCTGGTCTAATTTTACCGCCAGCCGTGATTCTGTCTCTATTCTCAAAGATTCAGTGGATTCTAATACGAAGGTTGTGCGCGATTACATTAAGCAATTTGAGCTTGGCCAGCGCGAACTGTTTAATGTTCTAGATGCTCAAGATGATTTATATGGCGCGCAAAATGCTTTGGTTAATGCAAATTATGATAATGCTATCGCTTATTATCGTGTTCTAGAAGCGATAGGAACAATTAGCCTTCACTCATTAATCTAATCATCACATTTAGCCTTCCGTTCTCATCAAGTGGCGAGATTTGCCACTGTGTTCTACACTTTCATTAAAGGGATTAGATAAACCTATCTAATGCCTATATGGAAAGAATGGATGGGAGGAAGTATCAGTGAACGGAGAAACACGAAGTCAAGATAAACTATTGACTTGTTTAGAAGCAGTTTGCGGAATTTTTGATGTACATTTTTCAGCCGATGCAGCACTCGCTGGGTTGCCGCTTATTGAGGGTAAGTTAGCGCCATCCTTAATGGGTAGGGCTGCAGAGCAAGTGGGTATAGAAGCAAAGCTCGAACAAATCGAATTCGAGTCTTTGGTGGAAATAGAATTACCAGCAATACTAATTCTTAAAGATAATGATGCGTTAGTACTCAAAAAAACGTCTGATCTGAATACATTCGAGATAATAAAGTCTGATAATATTCGTACAACCAGTTCAATTTCAAAGGAAGAGTTATCAAGAATTTACGGCGGTTATGCAATATTAACATCACCTCTCGTAAAATTAGAATCTCGATCTGAAGGGTTGATTGATATCGAAAAACCCTCCTGGTTTTGGAAAGTGTTGTATAAAAATAGAAAATTATATATCCATGTGATGATTGCTGCTTTCCTAACCAATTTATTTGTTCTAGTTGCGCCTTTATTTGTGATGAACGTGTATGATCGCGTCGTTCCCAATCAAGCCATGACGACTTTGTGGGTATTGGCAATAGGTGCGATGATATTTTTTGGATTTGACTTGGCGGCTCGCATGTTGCGTCATTATTTAATCGATATGGCGGGACGAAATGCGGATAAAGAGCTGTCGGCTATGTTGTTTAAGCAAGTGATGGGCTTGCGTTTAGCCAGCAAACCAACTTCTACCGGAACCGTTGCGTATTATTTTACTGAATTTGAAGCATTGCAGGACTTTTTCACCTCCGCAACCTTTGTAGGATTAATTGATATTCCGTTTATTTTTCTTTATTTGTTGGTGGTTTGGTTAATTGGTGGGTATTTGGTACTTATTCCGTTGCTCGCAATTCCTATCACAATTATTACAGCATACATACTCGAAGTGCCGAGTCGTCAAGCTATTAAAGATATTTTAACGGGCGTCACATTCCGTCAGGCGATGTTAGTCGAATCTGTTACGGGAATGGAATCTATTAAATCACTGAGCGCTGAAGGCATTATGCAAAGACACTGGGAAAATAGTGTTGCAAAAACCAGCGAAGCAGCCAGTATTTCACGATTTTATTCTGCACTGACAATGAATTTAACCGTATGGATGCAGCAAGTGGTAGTAATTGCCATTGTAATTACTGGGGTTTACTTAATTACCGCAGGAAGTTTAACGGTCGGTGGTTTAATCGCGTGCACTATTTTAGCGGGTCGTGCAATGATGCTCGGTCAAGTGTCTGGATTATTGAATCGTTGGGAGCGATCTAAAACAGCATTACAAGGTTTAAATCGCATTATGACATTACCAACTGATCGAAGTGTGCGTGAAAGTTTTCTGCAACGTCCTAAATTAAAAGGCAATGTCAGTTTTGATAACGTAACCTTTTTCTATCCTAACGAACGTATAGCCGCTTTAGATAAAATTAATTTTCAAATAAAAGAAGGCGAAAGAGTAGGGATCGTTGGAAAAATCGGAGCAGGTAAAAGTACATTGTTGCGGTTAATTAATGGGCTTTATGCGCCAACACAAGGATTTGTGCGTATCGATGGAACTGATAATACAGAAATAGATCCCGTCGATTTGCGTCATAATATTCATTATGTGTCTGCAGATAGCGTGCTTTTTTATGGGACCATTAGAGATAATATTGCGATGGGTAATCCTCATGCTACTGATGAAGAAATTTTAGAAGCCGCACGTATGGCAGGTGTTGATAAAATTGTACAAGTTCATCCTTCTGGGTACGACATGCCTGTTGGTGAGCGTGGACAATTGCTGTCAAGTGGTCAACGACAAGCTGTCGCCTTGGCAAGAGCGTTATTAGCGAATGCTTCAGTATTAATGCTCGATGAGCCTACAGGCGCTGTTGATAATGGCTTTGAACAAGATTTTATGAAAGCGTTGCCTCCTTATTTAAAAGGAAAAACATTAATAGTCGTTACGCACCGTGCTTCTGTTTTAGATTTAGTGGATAGAGTTCTTGTGCTCGATAGTGGACGTTTAGTGGCAGATGGACCTAAGGCTTTAATTCTCGAAAAATTGCTAAAGCCGGGTGAAGCTAAGCCAGGGAAATAAGGAGTAATTCTCATGAGTGCTGATAAAGAAAATCCTGAAGATGTAAATTCTCAGTTATCTGAGGAGAAAAAATCTCAGGTAGATTATATTGCTGATAGTCAGGATACAGTGTATCGGCATGTACCTAAAAAAGCAGCCAATGCACTTTATTTACTTTTAGCGGTGATCTTGGTCAGTTTTGTTTGGGCTTATTTTGCAAAATTAAATGTTGCTACAAACGCCAATGGAAAGATCATTGCTACAGGACACTTGCAAGAAGTTCAGCATCTTGAGGGTGGCATTGTTAAAAGAATTGATATTAAAGATGGGGATCGAGTTAAGGCGGGCCAAGTGCTTGTCGAGTTAGACAATACGCGTTTTGCCTCTGAATATAAAGAAGGGCTTACAAAATTAGCGGTATTAAAAGCGGATATTATTCGATTGACTGCGAAAGTGGATGGCAAAGATAAATTAGAATTTGACCCTGAATTTGAAAAATCTTATCCTGAACAAGTTGAAGAAGCTAAGAAATTTTTTATTCGAGATAAAGAGGCTTTTGCGACTAATATTGCGTTGCTTGATAAACAATACCAGTTACTCAAAAAAGAATTGAATATAATGACACCATTGTCTAAACAAGGTGTGGTTTCGAATGTAGAATTACTTCGCTTACAACGGCAAGCTTTTTCACTACAGCAAGCAATAGAAGACAAAAAAAATGTTGAAACAGATCAGGCGAGAGAGCAATTGAATAAAGCTCAAGGTGATTATTCAGTGCTAGAAGCTAGTATTGCCGAATCAAAAGACCGTATGGAACGATCAGTGATTAAATCACCGACAAACGGTATCGTAAATCAAATTTACGTTTCTACAGTGGGTGAAGTTGTAAAACCTGGTGAAACTGTGTGTGAAATTGTTCCTGTAGACGATGAATTAACCGTTCAAGCCTATGTAAGACCTTCTGATATAGGATTTATCAGTGTGGGTCAAAAGGCGATGGTTAAAGTCAGTGCCTATGATTATTCTATCTATGGTGGCTTAGATGCTATCGTACAAACGATTGGTGCAGACGCCATTAAAGATAAACAGGATAATAGTTTTTATGAAGTTAAATTGCGCACCAATAAATCTTTTCTTAAAGGCAAAGACAACAAAAAATTAACACTAATACCCGGCATGACTGTAACGGTTAGTATTCTCACCGGAGAAAAAACAGTGCTCAGTTACATTCTCAAACCCTTCACCAAGGCTCGTGAAACGGCTCTGCAGGAACGCTAAGCGCGGATATTTATTTATAGCCTTCATACAGCGCCCCAACCCTGGGGCGCTTTTTTTGATCAACAAATCGACGTATGTCATTCCCGCGTACCAACCGAAACCCTAGACTAGGGGGAGATGAAGGTTGAAATTGGGAGTTGGGTGTCTTCCTTCTTTCGGATAATTTTGCCTTTATAGGCGTTATATCCAGATTAATGGACTTAACAGGTCAGAATTTATCATAACATTACCTGAATTTGGAAAGTCTTTTGAGCATTATATATTGATGGAACTGAAGGCCTATCAAACCTATGTAAATCCAGAATTGCAACTTCATTATTGGCGAACCACTACAGGCCTTGAAGTTGATTTTGTTCTAGGTGATATGGAAGTAGCGCTCGAAATAAAATCCTCTAAACGTGTTGATAATGTCCGCGTGAAAGGTCTCCGTGCGCTTGCGGAAAGCCATACACTCAAAAGACTAATTTTGGTGTCATTTGAAGAAGTGCCTGAAAAACTGGCAGGTAATATTGAATGTTTATATTGGCGAGATTTCCTTGAGCAACTTTGGTGTGGTCAAGTGATATGAGGTATGATGGCGGTGAGTGAAGATGTCCAGCGCCCCAACCTTGGGGCGCTTTTTTTTCTAATCAATAAATCGACAATGTCATTTCCACGTACCGATTTGGCCTGGATTATCTGTACGTGGCGGATGTAAAGTGTATTCCCACGTACCAAAAAACCTTGCTATTTCGGTACGTAGGAGATACAATCTGTAGTTCTGCGTACCAAGGAATCACGTGACTATGCAGGTTAAGATTGAAATTGGGAGTATCATGCAATGATTCAAAGTGCTTTCACTGGCCGTGAAGAAGAGCTGTTGCAGCTTAACGCATTATTGAAAAAAAAGTCAGCAAGTTTAGTGGCTGTAAAAGGGCGGCGACGCGTTGGGAAAAGTCGTTTAATAGAGCAATTTGCTGCAGGAAAAAAATTCTACAAATTTACTGGGTTAGCACCTATTGATGGTGTTACAGCTCAAGATCAAAGAAATGAATTTGCACGTAAACTCCAGTTGCAAACTGGCCTGCCTAAAGTTACGACGGATGATTGGGGGGATTTATTCACGTTGCTAGCCAGAGAAGTAAAATCCGAAAGAGTGATCATTTTGTTCGATGAAATCTCGTGGATGGCAATGGATGATCCAACATTTTTGCCAAAATTAAAAAATGCATGGGATGATGATTTTAAGAAAAATTCAAAATTGATTTTATTTTTGTGTAGTTCGGTGTCAATGTGGTTTGATGAAAATATTTTGAGTAGTACCGCTTTTTTTGGCAGAATTTCTTGGGAACTACAGCTAGACCCATTGCCCTTGATTGATTGTAATAAAATGCTTGAAGCCCAAGGCTTTAAGAATTCTGGTTATGAGAAATTCAAAGTGCTTAGTGTGACCGGTGGAATACCTTGGTATATTGAGCAAATGCAAGGTCAATACTCCGCAGATGAAAATATTCGACGTCAGTGCTTCACGCCGGGAGGCGTTATGGTCGAGGATTTTGATAGAATTTTTCATGACTTGTTCGAAAAAAATGATTATATTTATAAGAAGATTATTCTATCACTACAAGATGGGCCTCTTAACTATAATGAAATTGCGCTGCGAAGTGAATATACTAAGAGTGGCCGCTTGTCAAAATATATATTAAATCTAATAAAGGCAGGTTTCATTATAGAAGATAAAACCTGGTCGTTAAAGACCGGAAAAACTCTCAAGCTTAGTGTTTATCGATTGAGCGACAACTACATCCGTTTTTATTTAAATTATATTGCGCCACGACGTGATAAAATCGCTTCAAAGCATATCAAAACGCTGGCAATGTCTTCATTGCCAGGCTGGGATGCTATCATGGGATTGCAATTTGAAAATTTAGTGATTAATAATCGCCATGAATTGTATCGTGTCTTGAATATTGCCTCAGATACGATAATTTATGACAATCCTTATTTTCAAAATAGATCAACTCGCCACAAAGGATGTCAAATAGATTTTTTAATCCAAACAAAATTTAACACCCTCTACGCTGTTGAAATTAAGTTTTCGCAAAAGCCAATAAAATATCAAGTGATTGAGGAAGTTCGTGAGAAGATAAAAAATATCAGCTTGCCGAGGGGTATGGCCATTCTCCCTGTGCTTATCCATGTCAATGGGGTGGCTGATAGTATAATTGATGCAAATTACTTTCATACCATAATCAATTTTACCGACGAGCTATTACAAAAAGAGGTTTGACATTGAGATTTGAGTTTGCGCCATGCTTCTTTGGAAGAAAGGAAAATGGGGCGTGTCTCCCGTTGGTCATCGTACAAGATTAGTCGACACCTTCAGCCCAATGCGCCAATGAGACTATCGCCTTGATCACTACTAAAATGTGCTATACTTGCAAGTAGGCAAGAAGAATACCAAGGCTTGCCGTCTAAGGTGTTATGTCAGAGTGACGGTTTTGCTGTGTCAGGTGCTCGCCATAGAATTGACAAACACCGCTAAACCTCCAAATCGCGCCACTCTCCACTAAAGGAGATGTGTTATGAAAAGACTATTTAAACAGTATTTGCCAAATACTGACAATTCGGGGGGGTAAGTAGGCATTACTTAGGTAAACTCCCCAAAGCCTTGTTTTCTCTGGTTCTGCTCGGTGGCGCTGGCATTGCCTCTGCTGCTCCCGCACCCCAATGTAATGCTAATCCGGTTAATGGGCCTGTTACTTGTGCTACTTGGGTGCCATTAACCAATCAGCCTACTTTCTTGAATCGACCCAATGACTGTGCTGCGTTTCACAATGCAAATTGCTCGTCGGGGGTTAGCTCTAAAGGCTTTCCAGCTAACTTTAGTTTATTAACAGATGGTCGCGTCCTGATTGAAGGCTTTGCGCAAGATAATAGCGGTAATGGATCCGTTATTATGTTCACACTAACGCCAGATATCACAGGTAGCTACCAAAATGGGACTTTGACACCAGTGGCGCCTTTACCCGCTGGCTATACTCCCAATGATTTCGGTTCCGCAGTGCTACCCGATGGTAGGGTCATTTATGTTGAGGGAGAGTACAATGATCCTCTTCATCAAAATTTTGCTCTAACAGATCAATGTGCCATTTACGATCCTGTGGCCGACACCTGGACTTCAGTGCCGGCGCCAACCTTCTTTACTAATTTGTGGCCGGCGGTTCCGCCGAATGTAGGTGGGTTCCTCCCTCCATTCTTCCCTTACCCACGTTATCCATCGCCCTTTACATCGACTATTGCCCATCCTATTGGTGATGCTCAAACAGTCGTATTGGCGAATGGTACTCTTATGATGGCAGATAAATTGAGTAAGCAGGCGGCATTATTCCATCCAGAATACCTGAGTACGAATGATCCTAATCTGATATGGACGGAGACCGGTACTGCCACTAAGTACGATCTTAATTCGGAAGAGAGCTGGGTGCTATTGCCGAATGGCAAAGTGTTAACGATGGATATGTATCTCGATTATGAAGCGGGATTGCCGCCAATCGGCTCACTAAAGCCCCCCTTTCCACCATCTCCACCTAGAATCAACACCTTAACGGCGGAGAATACTGAGCTCTATGATCCAGTGACTGGACAATGGAGTAGTGCAGGGAGCATTAGTCCTAGTTTGGTGAGCTTCCCAGTGGATGAGATAGGGCCATCAGTCTTACGTCCGGATGGTACTGTGTTGACAGAAGGGGTTCAAGTTATTTTCGGGCCAAATGGCTGGATCGCTTCAACATGGTTATATAATGCAACGACAAATCAATGGACGCCTGCACCACCTTTGCCGACGTTCCAATCACCTTTTACTTTTTTGTACTTTGGTGATGTAGGGGCTGCACTATTACCTAATGGGAATGTACTGGAAAGTGCTTCTCCTCTCACTTTTATACCATTCCCGAATGCCCCGGCCCCCTCATTCTCGTCAACACGCTTTTATGAGTTTGATGGCTCTCAGTATATTGAGCAGCCTAAAACTCCTAATGCGCAATTGGGACGAACCGGTGGGCTGGTTTACCTTATTTTGCCCACAGGCGAGATACTGGCGAGTGATCTTACAACAGATCTGGAACTCTACAGACCTGCAAACAGGGGCCACGATCCTGCTTGGGAGCCTGTCATCAAGTCAGTGAAATCGCATGTAAAACCAGGAAGGTCATATGTCATCCGTGGTGTTCTGTTCAATGGTATGTCACAAGGGGCTATGTATGGAGATGAATTTCAAACAGCGACCAACTATCCCTTGGTGCGCATCACAAACCTCAACACAGGGCACGTATTCTACAATCGCACGCATGATCACAGTTTTATGGGTGTGGCAGCTAAAACGAAACCTGTGCACACCACCTTTGATGTGCCTCTTAGCCAAGAAACGGGTCCTAGTAAGATCGAAGTAGTAGCGAATGGAATACCTTCACAACCGATTTGTATTATTGTGCAAGGTAAAGGTGATGATGATGCTAATAATGGTTTGGGTCAGTTTAATAAGCAATTTAAAGGCCAATGCACCCTGCTAAAGGACTATGATGATGGACATGATGATTGATGCGGGCTAAAGCAAGCCGCTCAATCCGTTAATACAGCGCCCCAGCCTTGGGGCGCTTTTTTTCGGGATCAAACTAAACAAGAGGTTTAGGTATTGATAATTACGTTATCTTGCCTCGTCAAATGGCAAAAAAACTATTTGACGAGGCAGTAAATAGTGATATAATGCCTCGAGAAACAGCGAAATATCCATTTGGCGAGGCAGGAATGACGGATCATATTAAGTTTATTGGCAGGGAGAATGCCCTGGAGAAGTTGTCTGGACTTACTGTTTTGGGCACAGCGAAGCTTATTGTCTTGAAAGGACGTAGACGGATTGGAAAAAGCCGGTTGCTGGTGGAGTTTGGAAAAACATTTAAAAGATCGGTAGTTTTTTCTGGTTTGCCACCAGAGCCTGGTATTACTGCAGAGACACAGCGTCAAGAATTTGCAAACCAATTACAGCGTGAGTTTGGAATACCCGGCATTAAGTCGGATGACTGGAGTGATTTATTTTGGCATTTAGCGGAGCAGATTAAACGGGGTGAGATACTTGTTGTGTTAGATGAAATTACTTGGATGGCACAAGACGATGTTACCTTTCTTCCGAAATTGAAAAACGCTTGGGATTTATATTTTAAAAAAAATCCAAAACTGGTCATAGCGTTGTGTGGATCTATTTCCGGTTGGATTGAAGAAAATATTTTGAATAGCACTGGTTTTTTAGGGCGTACTTCTTTGAGTATGACTTTAGATGAGTTATCAATAACGGACTGTTTGAAATTTTGGGACGGTAAAGGTGATAACATTTCATCTCACGATAAACTTATCATGCTCGCTATTACAGGTGGAATTCCTCGATACCTTGAAGAAATTAATCCTAGGCAAACCGCTGAACAGAATATCATGCGTTTGTGTTTTGACCGAGACGGGGTTCTCTTCAATGAGTTCGACCAAATATTCTCTGATTTATTTTCTAAAAGAAGTACATTATACAAGCGTATCGTGACCTCACTCGTGGATAGTGTTCAAGAAGCCGGCGATATTGCAAAATCACTTGGAATGGCTCAAAGTGGAGATATATATGAATATTTGGATAATTTAATTACCGCGGGTTTTATATCCAGAGATTATTCGTGGCATTTTAAAGATGGCGAGTTGTCGAAGTTAAGTCATTATAGATTGAAGGACAATTATTCACGATTCTATTTGAAATATATTCAGCCGCAAAAAGAAAAAATACTAATAAGTTCTGTTTCAGCACTACAATTAAACAGCTTAAAAAGTTGGTCAACTATCGTTGGCTTGCAACTTGAAAATCTGGTATTGCAAAACCGACATCTTATCAAACAAACTTTAGGCATCTCTCCAGGTGATGTTGTCTGTGACAACCCTTATTTTCAAAGGAAAACAACCAAGCAGGATGGATGTCAAATCGATTATTTGATACAAACGCGACATAACACATTATTTGTTTGCGAAATAAGGTATTCAAGAAATACAATAAAGCCGAGCGTAATTCTTGATGTCCAGCAAAAAATAGATCGACTCCAAAAGCCAAAGAATTTTTCTTGTGTGCCAATACTGATACATTTTGGCGATATTCAGGACAGCATAGAAGAAAGTGGCTATTTCATTGAAATAATTGACTTCGAAAAATATTTAGCTGAATAACCATGTAGGGAAGATGTCGTATCTTGAGTTGTTAGTACTTTGTTAAAATCGATATAAAAGCGAGTTGAATCCGAGTTGTTTTATGTTCTATTTAAATAGATTTTAAGCTAGACGATGGTTGAAAATATCTGTAAATAGACAAGCTTTGACTAGAAGATTAACGATGCAAGTTTTAGGCTGCGAAAAAAATGGAGGCAGAATTGTTTGCCCCCATTTTTGTGGATACTTATTTACCAGAAACTTGAGATTGAGCATCTTTAATTTTGGATGACAATTCATCTTTTAATTTTTCCAAGTTAAATGAGGCTCCTTTTTGCATCGGAGGAAAGCTGATGAATGTCTCAGCGTATTTTGCAATTTCTTTTTGAACGAAGGTGAATCGCCAAAACTGATAAACATACCAATTATAATACGCTAATGAACCGCTCATGCCAGAGCGCTCATAAGGATCTAATCGTAAATTTACGAGGATTGGCCAATCAGCTTTCATAGTGCTGCCTAACCAACCATTGGGCTGAGTAATGAATGAATATTTAAAATCATCAATACGTACAGCGCCTAGCGTTGTTTCCGCAAAGTAAAAAATCTCGTGACGTTTTGAAGGGCCTTTTCCGGTGATTAAATCCATTTGGTTGTAGCCATCCAAATGCACTTTGTAATCTCGGTCGCCTATTTTTTTACCTTTTTTGAGTTCTTCAGCAATATTAGAATTACCGGCTGCTGCAACAAGCGTTGGGAACCAATCTAAGCCAGAAACAATACTATTTTCAATTTTGTCGGCAGGCACTTTCCCGGGCCAACGAATAATCATTGGAACTCTAAACCCACCTTCTAAAACAGTACCTTTAGCGCCAGCAAAAGGTGTTTGTCCACCATCAGGCCATGTGAAATTCTCGGCGCCATTATCGGTAGTAAATGCGATAATGGTGTTATTGTCTAAGCCGTTGTCTTTCACGTATTTCATGACTGCGCCCACGATATCATCTAGTTGCGCCATACCAGCTTCTTCCATAGTCCAATTGTTATCGGAGTTGCGCATTTTGTCGTATTTTTCCGAAAGATGTGTGACGATATGCATACGTGTTGGGTTTAGCCAGACAAAAAACGGTTTATTGTCTTTGCGAGCTTTGTCGATAAATTTCAATGCATGGTTCAAAATTTCATCGTCAATTGTTTCCATTCGTTTTGGACATAATTGACCATCGTCTTGAATTTTTTGTTTACCGATTTTACCCCAGCGTGGTTGAACAGTTGCATCCTCTGTAGTGGTTGCCCAGGTATGCAATAAATTACGGGGACCAACTGTGGTCAGTAAATGTTGAGGGTAGTCTGGATGACAGGGATCTTCCATGGCGTCTAGATGATACAAATAGCCATAAAACTCGTCGAAGCCATGCACTGTAGGCAAGAATTTATTCAAATCGCCTAAGTGATTTTTACCAAATTGTCCGGTTGCATATCCCATAGATTTCAAGACAGTAGCAATTGTTACGGCTTCTGCAGGAATACCTAAAGTGGATCCAGCCTGACCCACTGTGGTCATCCCTGTTCGAATGGGTAATTCTCCTGTGATAAAATTTGCGCGCCCGGCTGTGCAACTGGCTTCAGCATAATAATCGGTGAATCGCATACCTTCGTGAGCTAAGCGATCTAAGTTAGGGGTGCGTCCTGCCATAATCCCTTGGTTGTAAACACCGATATTGGACCAGCCAATATCATCACCCATAATAAAAATGATATTAGGTTTGGTTGTTTGTGGGGGTGATTCTTGCGCGAGGGTTGTCGTAGTGAATAAAAGTGAGCTGATGGTTAGTGCGGTCAGCATCTTGCTTCGATGAGTCATTTCCAGTCTTCCCTGATTAAAGTTGGTTTTGTCAGTATAGAACGAGATATGGATCTTGGCCACAAGCCCAAGATAGACAAGCCATTAACTGTTTTTAAATGTCCGAAAGCCTATATGGGATTGTAAGGATCTGCAGTTGTTACGGCATGTTTTATGTTCTGCTCTGATAGATTTGAAGCGTTTCGATGGTTCTAAATGTCGGTTACTAAGTCAGACTAAATCGCTCAAGATGCAAGGACAATTCCGTTACGCCGTGTTAAACTCAACTTTTTGGGTTAATCAGTAAAATATTAAGGAGGAGCAATTATGTGGTTTAAAAATGTTCAATTGTTTCAATTTCAAGAGCCGTTTCGATTAAATGCGGAGCAACTCGAAGAAAAATTATCAGAAAATAGGCTGCAGCATTGTGGGCGAACCCAATTATCGAGTTATGGGTGGGTGAGTCCTTTTGGTGATGAAGGTTCACCGTTGGTGCATGCGTGTGAAAATCGTTTGCTATTTATGGCGGCTAAAGAAGAAAAAATTCTGCCAGCTGCTGTAGTTAATGAAGCGCTACAAGCAAAAGTTGCAGAGCTCGAAGCATCTGGTCAGGGTGAGTTATCAAAGCGTCAAAAACGTGACTTACGAGAAGAAATTCAATTCACCATGTTAGCGCAAGCCTTTATAAGGACACGACGAACAGCAGCGTATATTGATCCAAAACTGGGGTTGTTAATTATAGATAGTTCAAGTCGACCGCGTGCAGAAGAATTAACAGTGTTATTACGAAAAAGTTTAGGAAGTTTAAAAATTCAAGCACTTAAAACAGCTCTGGATCCTAAACAAGTAATGTCTGAATGGGTATTAAAACAACAATATCCCGATGAAATCGAAATGGCGGATAGTTGTGAAATGTTAGCGGCAGAAAAAGATAAAGGTATCATTAAGTGTCAAAAACAAGATTTGAGTGCAAAAGAAGTGGCTAATCATCTTCAGTCTGGTAAGCATATTAGCCGACTTGCACTTCGATGGGCGAGTAAACTGGCGTGTGTTTTCCATGAAGATTTAAGTATTAAGGGCATCAAATTTTTAGATGTCATAAAAGAGCGACTCGAAGAAATAGAAGCAGAAACACGTGCAGAAAGAATTGATGCTGATTTTGCTTTGATGTCAGCGGAATTTTCAGTGCTCATTAATGATATGATGTCAATGTTTGGTGGGTTGGTTAAAGAAGAAGCCGCATAATCAGAGGAACATGAATGACTAATAGTAATCGACCATTGCACGTAGTGACTCCTACTATTCAATCAATGCCGTTACAAAAACTGACGGGCCAGTCCATTTTTTTGAAGATGGAATGCTATCAGCCTGTGGGTTCATTCAAAATACGTGGATTGGGAAGATTGGCGCAGCATTATATTACTCAAGGTTACACTCAGCTTGTTTCGTCTTCTGGGGGTAATGCAGGTGTTGCTGCTGCTTATATTGGATGGCGATTGGGTGTAAAAGTAAAAGTTTTTTTACCAACGACGAGCAATGTTTTATTTGTCGATGCGATCAAGCGTTACGGTGCTGAAGTTGTTGTGGCGGGTGATGTTTGGGATGAAGCAAATGCAGCGGCCATGCGCTCATTAGAATCTGAGTCCGCAGGATTTATTCCGCCTTTTGACCACCCATTGATTTGGGCTGGCCATTCTACTTTAATCGATGAAGTTGCAGCGCAAGGAATAAGACCTGAGGCTGTAGTGGTCGCTGTAGGTGGGGGTGGATTAGCGTGTGGTGTTTTAACAGGACTCCATAATTATGGTTGGAATGATATTCCCGTGTTTACTGTTGAAACAGAAGGTACAGCATCATTTAAAGCATCAGTGGATGCAGGTGAGCTGGTTACTTTGCCCAAAGTATCGGGTATAGCAACTTCTTTGGCAGCAAAACGAGTCGCGAAACGACTGTTCGATTTTTCTAAAGAACATAAAATAATTCCATTAGTGATAAGTGATAAAGATACTGTTGCTGCATGCCATTCATTTTTGAATGATCACCATGTCTTGTTAGAGCCGGCAAGTGGTGCATCACTTTCTGTTATTTATCAGAAGCATTCTGCATTATCTGAATTTAAGTCTATTTTAGTGGTTGTTTGTGGCGGCATCGGAATGTCCTTGGAAAAGCTGAGTGAATTAATTCATGATGGGCGGTTGTGATTTGTTGTGTGGTTCGGGAGATTGATTAACAGATTTAGCGGTCACGCCTTTAGTTTTAGTCTTAGATTCCTGAATTTTATTTTCTTTTTCAGTGGTTATTTTTTCATGCAACGATTCTAATTCTTTAAGGAAAAAATCATTTTCTTTGCGTAAGCGAGTGTTTTCTTCGCGTAGCGTTTTTATTGTTTTTTCAAGTGCTTCACATGTTTTTTGTAAGCGATAAATCTCAATTTGTAGAGGCTGTATCAATTCTTTTTGTTTCACGAGATAATGCTCGTGGAGTTCCGTTATTTGAGCCATATGTATTGAATGAACAGTGAATTCTTCTGAGTTTACAACGGTTTCGAGGTGTGTGATGAGTTTGTTGTAGTAGGTGTAAGGTGCAATTGCCCGCCAAAATGAAGAAGTTGAGGCAATGGTGTCTAAAAGATAATGTCTGATTTTCATGGCGTCTGTTGATTTTTTAACTCGATTCGCAATGTTTTCAATTTCATCAGCAATTGCTTTTGGTGCCAGATTGTAGTCGACAAAGTGAGTATCAAGAAACTTTGTCATTTCAGCTAAAACGGCTAGGATGAATTTGGTGCGTATATCCATGGGGTTCTCCTTATTGTTTCAGGGTTTCAAGAGGAGTGGCTGGCTCGTCATGTTTTTCAGTGGTCTTGGAATTGAATACGGCCGAATGAGTTATCAATTTTGAAGCGACACTCGTTTCGTTTTCAAAGCTCGCTATGTAGCTTCGGCATTTGATTTGATATAAAAACCAAAAATTTTTGTTCGATCGTAGGGCTATTAAGTCTTTTATGCGTGATTGTATATGCTCTGGAGAGTAAAGAGATAATATTTGTTCAATGGCAACAAATTTATCGTGATATTTTTCGTATTCGGAATGTGTTTTTAGGTTTGAGCAGTGTTTTATTAGTTGTCTGAATATTTCTTCATTAGCTGATTTTAGGGTTTGTAGGCTATCGACCGAGTTTTCATCTTTTTTTGATTTCATTGTTATGCTCAGTGTGCTTATTGTTTTGTTGAAATTCTCCTCATCCATTGACATTAAATTAATATTATTAATTAACTCAAAAAGGGAGTTATCTACTTTTTGTAGGATGCTGTGTGGTGTGTCGAAAGGGTTTGTTGATGGCGTTAGTATCGGCGTGATTTTTTCTGTTGTTTTCTCACCAAATGGATTATTTGGTGCTATTGTGGTGACTTGAATTGGGCGCGAGGATTTTATTTCCAATAATTTCGATTTTGTTACGTAGAATTTTTCACATTCTTTAGGTGGTATATTGTTCTCGTGTATGGATTTTGAAATCTCGTTAATAATATCTAATAAGATGTTGAAGTCTACGTCCAGTGATTGTTTGCTCTTGTAATCGTTTAGTATGGTTTCAAGAATCGAGATTTTTTTAAGTAGGATGCATGTTTTTGATTCCAGAAAATAACCGGACCATTCTACCGTGAAAATGACCGTGTAATAATGGAAGAATTTCTTGATCCCACTGAATTTTTTTGTCTGAATTTCTGAGTGGGCCTCTTCAAGTTTTTGTTCCAGTGATTTTAAATGAGCTCTAAGGTTGGGTATCCTATTAGCATCAATGGGGTGTTTTTGTAAAGATCTTATGCTCGAAAACAACCACACGTTTTTTTCCATAAATTGATAGCGAAAGTGACGATTAGAAAATAGCCTTGGAAACCAAGGTGCTGAATCAGGAACTAATTTTCTTTTATAGAAAGCTGCAGGAACTAGTAAAATTGACTTTCTGTTTCTCCAAGAAATATATTCATCATCACATTTAAATAGGCCTAGATTTCCTAGAGATTGTAGCTGTTTATCATTGCCATTTTTCAAGATGTATTCTATAAACTTTTGAAAATACTCTGGTGATAAATCATTTCGTTGTGAAGGTAGGCCAAAGTCTTGGGTAAAAGAGCTGTTGTGATGTAAAAACAGAGTTGTGTAATGGATGTGATCACCATAAGTGACGTCGTTTGTAGCGGCCGCAAGTTGCAGCCTCAGTAGCATGACTTGGCTTAATTCAGTTCTAAATTCGATAATTTTCTTTTTTTCTCGCTCTAAATAATCTCCGTATTCTACTGATATTAACTTGGGAAGTTTTCTTCTATATGATTGATATTCAGTAAATGCAAAGATGTAGTAATGTTCGAAAAAATCGGCAATATTGTTGGCGACAAACCATAGGGCATCGGCATTGTGAGAGGCATAATGAGTGGCATCAGATAGCCATAGTTGTTTTAAAGAGAGGAGTCTATTTTTTTCATGCATAGGGTAGGAGTTTGAAAGGATTTCGCTCCATAAGTTTGAGTCTTTTAATTGCTTTTGCAGGTCATAATGCATGAAATGTTGATTGTTTTTTGGAAGATCCTCAATTTGGTATGCAGTAAACCTCGCTTCAAGATGGTCTTTATCGTAAAGTTGGCTAATAACCGTTTCTAAAAAAACAGCTTCTTTTGAGTTAAATGAATTTGGGCCAAGTTTTATTGAATTTTTAAATAAATCGAGTGCTGATTTGAATGCGAGAATACACTCAGGGGAGAGCGCTCGAAGATAATTGAAATCGCTTGGTTTATGATCTGTGCCCTCTGAGATGTTGTGTCTGAATACGTGATTATCAAGATCGAAGGGTAAAAATTTCATATAACCTCCAAGTTGTGAATAGGTTAAGTTGTTGCGGTTTACGTTCAGTTGAATAAGATTTATTAAGTAATTAGCAATTAGGAGATTGGCTTTTGCATGGGTCATCTTTTATTCACTGTCCTGTGAGAGTAAGCTATCATTCGAAATAAAGCATTGCGTAGTAAGCCGAACTTGCTTTTTAAAATAAAATGGTGTAATGAGGTGGCCTAATTGTGTGATGTGTATTTGCGTGATCGATAGGGAAAATATGTTCATTTCGTGGTTTGAATTTTTTCTTTTACTGGCAATTTTTGTCAGTGGAATTTTTGCGGTTAGAAAATTATCAAGAATTGTCTTTAGGAAATATAGGGTGTCGTTATTTGCGACTCGCGTTCAGCGTATGAATGAATTATTATCAAGTTTATATGGCAACGAAGAGAATCCTTATTATGTCTCATTGCATTTTCGGGAAGAGCACCATATTGATGGCGAGCAGTTCACATACGGAGAGATTTTGCCGTCTTCATTCGCGCAGCTATTAAATTTGACTTCTCCCGTGGCGGGCGAAATATTCTATGATTTGGGCTGTGGCTCTGGAAAAGCAGTTTTTTGCGCCCCACTGTGTTTCCCTTTTTTGAAAGCTAAAGGTGTGGAGTTGCTTCCGCCCCTGTTTGAGTATTGCTCCAAATTAAAAAATCAATTTATGCAACTTGTTACAGAGAATAAGTATTTTAAAAAAAATGTGCCCTCTGTAGAGTTTTTTCAGGGCGATTTATTGAACGTTGATTTTTCTGATGGCAATATTTTCTTTTTAAACGCCACGTGTTTCCGTGATGATGATTGGAATAATCTTATCAAGAAACTTTCGGCTTTACCTGTTGGTGTTCGAGTAATAATAGTGACTCGCCATCTCGAGAATGAAGCGTTTGAGCTTATTGAAACTGGTACATACTCGATGAGCTGGGGATTTAGCTCTGTTTTTATTTACCGTAAAACGCGATAGGATTTACTTGGTGTGATTGGCAGAATGCTTAGCTGAAATATTGATCATTGTTTACACAACCAATATCCAGGGTTGTAGAATAGCCAGGGGTAAGCTAGTATTAGCCTTCATTTTATTGTTAAGGCCATAAGTAGGGAGACACGAATGGAAAAAAATAAATGGATAGCTGCATTTGCCGCGTTGTTTGCGGTCTTTTTCTCTGCGCAGTCTTTTTCTTACTATGATCCATCAGGCGTTAATGTGGGGCTTCAGGTTGGATATGGAAATACTTCCTACAATAAAGCTTTATTCCCAGGGTTAGATATTAGAGAAGATGGTGTTGCTGGTCGAATTTATATTGGGGATCAATTTAATCCTTATGTAGGTTTAGAGTTGGGTGGCGTCTATTATACAGAGACCGATTTAACAAATGATGCAGGCCGTATTCGTACTGAGCAGTTGGATCTTCTTTTGCGATTGGGTGGCCCCATTCCGTGCAGTCGTTTTAGGGTGGATTTAAAGCTCGGGGCT
>JAKORL010000129.1 GCA_029777855.1 Pseudomonadota bacterium | reverse complement strand
GTTGAAGATAATCAAGAAGATCTAAATCAGAAAAGAGCTAAAGATGCGAAAGATTTAGCAAAAAGAAATGCTCATGGAAAAGGACTTGTAACGGCTCTTGGGCTCAATGAGTATGCTCTTAACCAACAGCAGTTACGATCAAAAGTTTTAGAATTTCTAAAAGAGAACTCACCGGATAAAAAAGACAATCCAAACATAGAATTAGTGCAAAACGCTAATCAATTATTAGAACTAATTAGGTATGATGTTTACGAAGATTACTTACAAGAATTAAATAACCTGAGGAATAAGCCCATTTCACATTTAGAACCATCTAAGGATTATTCTTCTAAGGAACAACCTAAAACTAATATAGTTGATGATGTTGATTAATTAATTTTTCAAATTACGTCGCGGCAAATTCAAAAATCATGTTTTGGCATTGATAAATCCCCCAGAATCGACGATAAAAATTACTCCAGCTATATTTTTTTCAAACTCTCTCTAAGCATAATTCCCTACTGCGCAGCCCTCTGCAAACGCTCTTTAAGGGTCAGCCACAAACCAGTATCCACAAAATTCATATCGACCCAGGCAGCTTCAACACCTTCGTGATCAAGCCGTCTCAGAACGTCATATAATCTTTGAGCTGCAGTATCAGGATCACTGGAATGCCCCAATGAAATTAATCGGCACCCCTTAGGGTATGAGCGATTTTCAAAGCCAATGACTACATCATTAGATTCAGGAAGCCCTGTAAGCCTTAATCTAGCTTTAGGGGCATAATGACGATAGAGCTGCCCCGGACATAATGGGGCATCGTCTTGAATCTTGCCGGCAATTTCAGGAATATAGCCTAAAATCGGCTCGAAATAATTAGGTGACAGAGCACCTTGACGTACAATCACCCAGCGCGCCTTATCAAAAAATAGAATTGTGGATTCCAATCCTTTGCGGCACTGTCCTCCATCAAGGACAGGAAATTCGTTCCCAAAATCTTTTTCAACATGTTCTCTACTAGTTGAAGAAGGACTCCCGGATAAGTTAGCTGAAGGCATAACAAGCGGGCCTGACATTTTAAGTAATTGCCTTGCCATCTCATGTTCAGGCACGCGAAATGCAGCTGTATGCAAATCAGCTCGTACTATAGCAGGAACAACCTCAACATCAACAGGCAATACTAACGTCATTGGTCCCGGCCAAAATGCAGCGGCCAATTCCTTGAAACCAATAGGAGCCTCTTTAATGTAGTTAAGGATTTGCTTAGCTTCGTAAAGATGAATGATCAGTGGATTC
>JAKORL010000128.1 GCA_029777855.1 Pseudomonadota bacterium | reverse complement strand
CGGATTGGCATTGCTTTCTCTCCAGCTTATATACTCTTTATCTTTTTCTTGCCAGTGTATGAATGTCTCATCGTCCCATTGTAAAATTCCCCTCACTGAGTAAAATAGCGGGTAAGGAATTTGCTGGTCCCAATCACGTTCAAGATCCTCGATTATTTCATGGTAGAAATTAAGTTTAGTCGAATTTTTTTTCAGTTGTTTTGTTTGTTCTTCTATTGGAGCTGCTAATTCGGCTCTTTTGGTAGATGTTTCTTCTGTCAGTTCAAGAAGGATAGATTTTTCATGATCGATGCTTGAGTTTAGCTCCTGATTGGCTTCCTGACTGCCCCGAATTTCATCTTGTAATAGTTGTATAGCGCGTAGTGCATTACCTTTATCGCTGATTAATTTTTTGATTGTTCCTACTGTTGTGACGTCGTCTACTTTCATTTTTATTTGACGTTTCATTTCATCTAAATCAAGTCGGGTTTGGCCAATGTCATTTTTATATTTGGTGAGTATTTCTCTTGCTTTAAGTGCTATATAAATAGCTTTCAGATGATCTGCAGATAAATGGTAAACTGGTTTATCGCCACCTAAAATCCCTTTGATATATAGATTTTGCTGTTCAGGTTGCAGATTTAGAATATCTTGTTCTATTTCGTCTGGTGTCGGTGCTGCTTTTTCTTCAAATGTTCGAAATTGTACGAGCAGTGAATTATAAAACTCTGCTTTTACTTCGTTTGAGGCATTGGGGTTGTCTGTTTCGAAATTTTGAAGTTGTTTTTTTATGCTGTCAATAAAATCGAAATAAGGTGAGTATTTATCGAGCGCTACTTGAGCAGGATTTTTCAGCTCGTTTAGTCGAGTCAGTATGGTTTCGGCTTCTTCTATCGTCGGTGCTCTGTTGAGGTTTTCTTCATATTGTGGAATTCGTACCTTTAATTCTCGATCGGATTCTTTATAGTTTGCTACCATTTTATCAAAGTATGCTTTTGGAATTAGGTTGGAAATTTTTCCAAGCATTGCGTATAACGCATTCATTCCATCAGGAATAGCTAGAATTTTTTGGAATAATGTTGAGCAACTTTTTGAAAAAGTCAAAGTCCTTTCATCTACAATTCTTGGAATGCCGTAATAGCGTGCGAGTGGGTCTTGGGTACGCGTATCATCTAGATAGCCTGCGTGATAACGCAGAAATGGCTGTAAGCCCATAAGGTTGCTTGCTTTAGTGGTGAACCAATCATTTCCATTGAGGATTTTATTGGGGTATAGGAAATGATTCCACATTGCTTTTAATGCTTTTATTGGATATAAATTCGGGTTTTTGGTGTTGGTATCAACCCACCCTAGATTTTCGCAATGATACGCCGCTTTTAATAGAGGATCTGCATTTAATGCAGCTTCAAGATTATCGCATTGCAGAGTATAGAAATTTTGATGGGATTCATTTCGATCGGATAGATTTATGGGTTGGTCTTCGCCCAATTCAAATAGTTTCAGTGCTTCGTAATTGAAATTTTCGCCAGGTTGGAAATTTTCAGGCGCAAAGGGCTTTCCATCAGGATCTAAGATGCCAAATTGATTGAAATTGGTCATTAATTCTATTAAGTATTCTTCGGCCAGCTGTTTCATCATAACCTATTTTTCCCCATTTTCCCCGCTTATGTAATACAAGGATTTTAAGCGATGAATCTTAACAAAATATTAAGAATTAGTCAATATTAGTCAACCATCGCCATGCGGGGGCTTTCTGAGCGTAGAGCTGCGTGCTCTCTAGCTTCAAGCTCTATTCTATTAGCTCGGACGTTCTGAGCCTGGGTGAGTTCTTCTTTGAGTTTGGCTAAAATTGCGTGAATTGAGTGCAGTCCGTTGGGGCGATCTTCCGCGAAAAGGGTGCTGCCTTCTCGCGTGACGGCATCAATTTTTTCGTTAATCTTATCCAGGTGTATAGGATTCTTGTCGTGAGTGTATTTTTCAATCAATTCTCCGATATCGGCAAGATAATCGATGCGTTTTAGTTTTGCATCAACATTATCATTTGCATAATGTTCCATTGATTTTGCAAAGACACCATCATTTCCAAGGTATTTGATTAATAGCGCTTGATTTTCAAGATCGGTTTTTAAAGTTTCTAGGGTAAATTTCACCGTGCTAATGTGTGATGCGCTCTTTGGAGTATGTTCAGTCCAGTGATTCAGTAAATCGTTCACTTGCGCAAGTGTATTGTTAAGGCGAGTTACATCTTGATCGTGGCCATACTCTTTTGTAGAGGCGTTGATTGCTTCGATTTTGCTGAGTGCGCTGCTGTGTTTCCAGTGGTCATTTTTTCTTAATATATCGAGCAATACACCAACTTTGCCGTGTTCAGGGTGAAAATACTGGGTATGTAATGTGTTTTTATCTAAGATTTCATTGATATCCCAGCTCATTTTATTGAGAACGGAGCGCATAGAATTTTTAAAATCAGAACGGGGTTTGAATTGTTCTGTCTTTTTCATAGCGTTAATTTTTCTCAGAGCTAATCTTAAATGTTCAGGATTTCGATCTTGCTCATAGTGTTGGATATGCTCGCCAATTTCACTAAAGAAATTTCGGCGTTTTTCTTTTTCAGTAGGGCCGTGTCTGAAGAATTTTGTCATGGATTGTAAGCTGTCATAGAAAGAATATTGTTTTTCTCTATTGTTTAGGTAAGTGGTGGCTTCACCTTTTTTGCCGAAATATTTTTGTAGAAGAGATAAAGAATCTTGTGCGGATGTGAGGTCTGATTTAAGAGTGGCTTCTTTAGTCTCGAGTTCGGTTTTTTTGCGATTTGGATCTACTGAGACATTTTCGAGACGTTTGTTAATTTCATCTTGTAATAATTCAGCGCGATTTTTTTGTTTTTCAGACAGATTTAAACTGTTCATTGCAGACCAAAAGTAACTTTTTCCATTTTCAGCATAACCAACGGGCTTTGTTACGTAGTTCCAGTGGTCTTTGTCTGAAGTGTCCCATCCCAAAATTTGGCTTAACTCTCCGAAGAGCGCTTCATTAATTGGCTGGTCAGGGTCTGGTGATGATAATTGATTTTTTGCTTTGATCAAACGATGCTTCAGTTGAGCTAATTGTGCGATCTCATCGTCCCATGAAATGCGTTTTGAAATCGCTTCAAATTGAGTTGAGCAAAGAGAGAGTCTTTGATCATTTTGAATTAATTCATTTAATTGATTTACTGAGAATTTAATGCCCTCGATCTTATTAACGAGTTGTGGCGCAGTCTCAATGAGTTCGCTTTGAAGTTTTTTGAGTTGAGTTTCTTGTTTTGAGACAATTTGTGCGAGAGTGTCTTTGTAGCCTTTTAATTTTGAAATGGTATGATGAATCTCTTGTAATGTGTCTCTTTCTGCGTTATGGAAGCAATCCGATACATTATGACTAGCATATAATATTGCTTGGTAAGCAGGTGTGCAAGGTAATGCGACTGTGTTGTTGTTTGTCAATGTGCGATATTGGATTGTGAGTGTATCAATATCGCGTTGTATGGCTTCTTGAGTGATTGAGCTCTTTTTCAAACCTTCTAATTGAGCAATGGTTTCTTTAATGAATTGTTCTTTTTGTTTCATATTCATTTCTGAAAGTGTTGTGCCATCGATTTTGCTTTCAACTTCTTTAGCGGTATCAAAAAAAGGATTATATTTGTTTGCAATTTCATTTGTGGTTTGGGAAAGTGCATTTGTTTTTTCAGATGCAGCATTGCTCGCTGTCACAAATGATTCATCGTTGAGTAGATTTTCATTTTTTCTTGCGTTGTAAATTGCGAGTCTTTCATTCAGAGTAAACAGCGTTGTTTGAAATCCGGCAATCGTTTTAGGTGTTCCTGCATCCATCATGCTTGCGCCGCCGGGTACATAGCAATTAGCTTTAGCATCTTTGAAAGGATCGGGATCATTGGCTATAACGGTCAGAAATTGTTGGTAGCTTTTGCCGAATTTTTCTGTGATAGGATCGACGATAAGTGGTGCTCGAGTTAATGAAGCAGAAGGAATGCCTTCGCCCACCGGGCCGCGTGTTTCAACTTTTTGTGTATCCAGGTATCGATGGTTAGTGTCGATATAGTCTTTGTGGGTTTTAATTCCGGTAGCAGCTTTGCCAGGATTTTTTGTCATCCAGAGTGCTCGTAATGTAGAGTTGTAAAGTGCACGGCCAACATTTTTAGGATATTCGTGATTTGTCGCATCGACCCAGGAATTTGAGTTTGCGATGGTGCCTTGTAATGCAGGATTACTGTTGATGCCATCACAGTGTGCAGGATCGTAAAAGGCGACTTTTGAGTGTTCGGCATTGTTGAGGCCGAATTCTGCCATGTCAAATTCTTGACCTTTGGCGTAAGCAATTCCCAGATTGTCGAAATCTCGTTCTAAATCGCTTAGTAATTTTTCTAGTGCTGCAATCATAATTTTCTCTCCCCATTTGTATTTGATTATACGCTTGCTTTATTAAGGAAATATGATGATTTCTACTCTCCATAAATGTACAATTATCTTGTCTAAAAGCCGGCGTGAGAATACTTCGCCTAAGCGACTCCGTAAAATAGAAAAAAGTAAAGACTTTAATCCTATTTCTATTTAAGATTATTGTCGGTTTGTATTCATTGAATTATTGCGGAGTGGTCATGCGTTTACTGGTGTTAACAAGTTTAATTTTTCTGGCGGCTTGTGGTCAGACGGGGCCGTTGTATTTGCCTGGAACAGACAAACAAGCACATGAGCGTCATCATGGATCATTTTAATTATCGTCAGCAGCGACTTTATGCGGAAGAGATTCCGGTCGCTGATCTTGTGGCAAAGTATGGTTCGCCGTTGTATGTGTATTCTCGAGCGACTTTAGAGCGTCATTATAGGGTTTTTGATGAGGCGCTTGGGGCGCATCCTCATAAGATATGTTATGCGGTTAAAGCGAATTCGAATTTAGCAGTGCTCAATGTGTTGGCAAGACTGGGCGCGGGGTTTGATATTGTCTCTGGCGGTGAGTTGGCGCGGGTTTTGGCTGCAGGTGGGGATCCAAAGCGTGTTGTGTTGTCGGGGGTGGGCAAGCTGAATTGGGAGATTGAGCAGGCTCTGGCCGCTGGGATAGGGTGCTTTAATGTGGAGTCTCCTGCTGAGTTGGAGCGATTAAGTGCCATTGCCTCGCGTATGGATCGAGTTGCGCAAATTTCGGTGCGAGTCAACCCGGATGTGGATGTAAAAACTCATCCTTATATTGCGACAGGATTGAAGGAAAATAAGTTTGGGGTGGATATTGCTGAAGCGTTGAGTGTATATGAATTAGCGCGTACTTTGCCCAGTATTAATGTGGTAGGAGTGGACTGCCATATTGGATCGCAATTGATGGAATTGTCGCCTTTATTGGATGCTTTCGATCGAGTGTATGGACTGGTGAAAACGCTAAAAGAGTGTGGTTTTTCTATAAAACACCTTGATCTCGGGGGAGGTTTGGGAGTGCGTTATTATGATGAAACTCCTCCAGCACCAGCGGAATATGCCAAAGCATTAGCGGCGCGCTTTACAGATCCTTCGTTAGAGTTAATCGTTGAGCCGGGTCGTGCCATAGCTGCTAATGCCGGTATTTTGTTAACAACAGTCGAGTATCTAAAATTGGGGGCCCATAAAAATTTTGCGATTGTTGATGCGGCCATGAACGACTTATTGAGGCCAGCGCTCTATCAAGCTTATCAAGATATTATCCCAGTCGAGATTCGGGCAGATGTTGATGTGGCCCGATTTGATGTGGTAGGGCCAGTGTGTGAGACGGGCGATTTTCTAGGTAAAAGTCGCAATCTTGCTCTTAAAGTTGGTGATCTTGTCGCTATCAGGACGGCGGGGGCGTATGGGTTTGTGATGAGCTCTAATTATAATACACGACCGCGGGTTGCGGAGGTTATGGTAGATGGGGATAAATCTTATTTGGTGCGTGAGCGCGAGACCGTCGCTTCATTGTTTGAAAATGAACGTGTGTTACCCTAAAGGGGTGGTTTTGTTTCTAACAAGACTTATAGATAGAGGCAAAGCTCGCTGTGACTGTGACTAAAAGGAGCTAATATTGGAATTCAAATTTACTAAAATGCAGGCGCTTGGCAATGACTTCGTGGTCATTGATGGTGTTCATGAAGCAATCAATTTTAATGCCGATGATATTAAAACATTAGCCGATCGACATCGGGGCATTGGGTTTGATCAATTATTATTGCTAGAGACGTCTACAACGCCAGGCGTTGATTTTCGGTATCGCATTTTTAATGCAGATGGAGGAGAAGTCGCTCAATGTGGAAATGGGGCGCGCTGTTTGGCAGTGTTTATTCGTGAAACGGGTCTGAGCACAAAGCCCGAAGTCGTCGTGGAAACCTTAGAAGGTAAGATACGGTTGCGTTATTCGTCAGATAATCGTGTCAGTGTAAGTTTGGGTGTGCCGCGTTTTAAGGCTCTAGATATTCCTCATCAGCTTCCAGGTTCGGGTCCTTATTATCATTTAGACGTGAACGGAGCAGAGCTTAAAATATTGACCGTCAATGTGGGAAACCCTCATGTCGTGATTAAGGTTGATCATTTGGATCGAGTTGACGTTGATAGTATAGGGCGCGCGTTAAACAGCCATTCGGCCTTCCCTGAAGGAGTGAATGTGGGTTTTTTGAATATTAATCCCGGTGAGTCCAATATTCTTCATCTGAGGGTTTTTGAGCGTGGTGTCGGTGAAACACTAGCCTGTGGCAGTGGGGCTTGCGCAGCCGCCGTGATTGCGCTTTCTCAAGGTTGGTGCCAAGGTAAGGTGACAGTTAAGCAGCCAGGAGGCGATCTGGAAGTGTCCTGGGAGGGCGAGGGCCATGAAGTTTGGTTAACGGGCCCGGCAGAAAAGGTATATTCTGGACAATGGGGTGTTAATAGTGTTAATTAAACTTGATCAATGAATAAAAAAAATAGATCTAATTTGAGGTGATGTTGATGCGTAAAAAATATTATGATGTTGTCATGCGAATGGGGCCAAATATCAATAAAGTGATGACTCAAATAAAACAGGCTCATCTGCGCTCTATTAATGAATTCAAGTTCAACGATCAGAATTACAAATCTGATTCCACAGAACAACCGTGGATGTCATATTTTGCCGCCGGGTTGGTCGTTGGAAGTGTAATTGCTTTAGGGAATACTGCGGACTCTGAAGAACCTTTGGATCCTAAGAAATATAGTCGTATTGCATATTTAACCAATATGGAAACATTGATAAGTACACATTATCCTAGGATATCTAATCTACCAGAAGATATGTTAACATTAATTATTGAGCAATTAGATTGGGTGCAGCAAAATACAGAATTTACACCGCAAGCCTCAGTTATTTATGATGCTTCTGATAATAAAGTGAATATTAGTAATCATCTTAATCGTGAAATACTGCGCGCATTAACTCGAATAGAAATGTTATTGTTAGTGGCTCAAACTGATTTTAATAATCCAGAAGAAGTTGGTGAAAGTTATAAAAGATTTACGAAGGACCAACGTGAATCAGAAAAATTATCATACAATGATTTTTATCGGCTTCTAGGTGAATTTCAAATTAGCGAAAGTGAGCTTGATGCGCAAATTCGTGCCGTTTTAATTGGTGCCGCAACGTTATCGCCGATAGCTAAGGCTTTTCTTTCTCAAACTCAATATGCTAAACAATATCCTTATGATAGCGTGCAGTTTAGTGGCTTTACAGTGACGTTGGTGCCTACAATGTATCCCGCATATAGACGTGCAAGTCCAAATGTTCAGCGTTTAATTCATTGCGCTTTCCCTAATGATAAACAACATTGGCGACACATGTTTTATTTGGAAAATAATTCTGCGTTTCTGGATTTTGAGCGAGCCAATTTATCTGCTGAAAGTTTGTCATTTTGGAAGCGCTATTGGTTGATTAATGCTTTTGGTTTTAATGGGCACATTAAAATGGATAGCGCAGTATTTTTTGATGACAGTGTTGCGTTGAGGGCGAATTTATTACATGAAGCAATGGATATTCATCTTAGTGATTCCACTAAAAGCACTGCAGTTACCTATGCAAATCTTTGCGCAAAACACCTTGAAATCAATGCAAACGAAGATGAGGCTTTATTATTAACGCGGGTGATGACGATGACGAATCTCATGACACCCGTCGCTGCTTCGACTATGTACACAGCATTACAAGAATATCCTGATCGTGAAGCGCTTCTTCAGCTGCATAAGCAAACATTCAAAAGTGATATTTTAGTCACGTATTTACCCGCTCTATTATTTAACGTCTGGTCAGTTCGGCAAAAAGCGAGTGATGTAATTGCCGCATTTCATTGGGCAAACAAAATTATCCCTGGTTTTACACACAACAATCCTTTGAGCTTTAGAACCATGACTCGATCTGCAGTAGAAATCTTAATTGCTTCACAATTTTCCGAGACATCGCTCGTGGTAAATGAAAAAGGTGAAGTGAGTGCACGTGAACTCCCGACCTTGGGCTTTCAAAAGACTTCAGGGAAGCCTGACTAAGTTAGGGGCGGGTGACGACAAGACTTGACCCCATGCGCGATGATTTGATATACATAGCAGTTCGGTTTTCGTCATGTGCGTAAAACTGCCTGCATAGTCTGAACGTTCTATGGATGAAAGCATTCAGCTATTAACGACGTATTGATTCCACGAGGAGGGAGAAATGGCTACCAAGACAACGACCAAAGCATCGAAAACAACAAAAACACCTGCAAAGACAGTTTCTAAAGGTAAAACAGCCCCTAAAGCTAAGGCTGCTTCATCAGCAACAGCTAAATCCGCAAAGGCACCTAAAGCCGCTGCTAAGCCTGCGCCTAGTAAGGCGTCTGCCGCTAAATCCACCGCATCAAAAAAACCGGCACAAGCTCTGTCCGATAAAAAACGAAGCAGAGAATCCGCTATTAGTGGTCCGTATCATTTTGAACCTTATCAGTTGAAAAAAAATGAAACCTATATGAGTAAAGAGCAATTAGCTCACTTTACAACGCTTTTGGATAGTTGGGGTAAGGAATTACGAGAAGGTGCGGATGTTACGGTTCGTCATATGAAGGATGAAGCGGCTATTTTTCCGGATCCTCTTGATCGGGCCGCTCAAGAAGAAGAGTTTACGCTAGAGCTTCGTACGCGTGATCGTGAACGTAAGCTTATTAAAAAAATTGAAGAATCGTTGGAATTAATCGAGCAGGGTGAATATGGCTTTTGCGAATCTTGTGGTGCTGAAATTGGAATTCGGCGTCTTGAGGCAAGACCTACTGCTACGCTTTGCATTGATTGTAAAACAATCGATGAAATCCGCGAAAAGCAAGAAATTGGTTAATTCTTCGGTGAATCAATGTTAGCGCTTGAAATTCGCGACCTTAGAAAAATTTATTCGAATAATGTTGAAGCGCTGAAAGGTGTAAGTCTTAAAGTTCGAGAAGGCGATTTTTTTGCGCTTCTAGGCCCTAATGGCGCAGGTAAAACAACATTAATTGGGATCGTTACTTCCTTGGTTAATAAAACATCAGGCAGTGTGCAGATTTTTGGACATGATCTGGATTCTCAAAAAAGTTTTGCAAAATCTCTGATTGGTTTAGTGCCCCAAGAATTTAATTTAGCGATTTTTGAAAAAGTCGAAAATATTTTGCTTCAACAGGCCGGCTATTATGGGATTTCTCGTTCATTAGCTAAACAGCGTGCTGAAAAATATTTGAAGAAATTGGATTTGTGGGAAAAACGAGAGAGTCAGGTTCGAGAATTATCAAGTGGAATGAAGCGTCGATTAATGTTTGCTCGTGCGATGATGCATGAGCCTAAGCTTTTAATTTTGGATGAGCCCACTGCTGGGGTCGATTTAGAGATTCGGCGATCGATGTGGAGCTTCATACAAGGTATTAATCGAGAGGGGGTAACTATAATATTAACTACTCATTATCTCGAAGAGGCTGAAAATCTTTGTCGAAATGTTGCTATCATCGACCATGGTGAAATTATTGCCAATACCAGTGTCTCGGATTTATTGAGCACGCTTCAAACAGAAAGTTTTGTTTTATTCTTGGCGCAACCTTGTGCAGAGTTACCCGTTATTGATGATTTAGTGTTGCGAAAAATTGATGACAAAACATTGGAGATCGATTTAAAAAAAACACACAGCATGAATTATGTTTTTGAGCATTTGTCGGCGAATAATATTGTTGTCAACAGTATGCGCAACAAAGTCAATCGATTGGAAGAGATGTTTATGTTGCTCACAAAGAATGGACGATCATGAACGCACAAAATTGGATAGCATATTGGACCATCACTGAACGAGAAATTCGGCGCTTTCTTCGGATTTGGGGGCAGTCGTTGGTTCCGTCTGCCATCACAACCAGCTTATATTTCATCGTATTTGGTGGTTTAATTGGGAATAGGATTGGATCATTGCATGGCTTTAGTTATGCGCAATACATTACACCAGGTCTTGTGATGTTGGCTGTTATTACGAACTCTTATACGAATGTGTCTACTTCTTTTTATCTTTCAAAATTTATTCGTAATATTGAAGAAGTCTTAGTTTCTCCGGCAACTAGCACAGTGATTCTTTTGGGTTATATTACAGGTGGAGTGATCCGAGGTTTGTTGATTGGGGCTGTGGTGATATTGATTTCGTTATTCTTTACCCATATTGTAATTGCACATTTTTTTATCATGTTGCTAGTCATCGTCCTTTCTTCGGCGCTGTTCTCCATTTTCGGATTTATAAATGCGTTATATGCGGATAATTTCGATCAAATTTCGATTATCCCTACCTTTGTTTTGACTCCTTTAACCTATTTAGGGGGTATTTTTTATTCTATAGAAATGCTGCCCTCTCATTGGCAAATTGTTTCTCATTTTAATCCAGTCCTATACATGGTCAATACTTTCCGATACGGCATGTTAGGGCAATCCGATGTGAATGTTGTCGGGTCTATAATCGTTTTAAGCCTGGTCGCCGTGTTGTCATTTTGTCTCGCTTGGATACTGTTGGAAAAAGGTGTGGGGATTCGTACATGAGTTCCGATGAAATTTTTATTCGCAATCTAGCAATCGATACAATTATTGGGCTATTACCTCATGAGCGTTCTACGTTACAACCCATCGAATTGGATATAACATTGTCTTCTGATTTGCGGGCCGCTGCTCGCTCAGGAAAAATAAGCGATACTGTGGATTATGCGGCTGTGGCGTTGGGATTAAGTGATTATGTCCGAACAACTCAATTTGAATTAATTGAGACGTTGGCGGAATCAATAGTGCAGTGGCTTTGGGCTTTTTCTCCTATGATCGATAAAATTAACCTGGAACTACGAAAGCCAAAAGCAGTTTCCATCGCCGATACTGTCGGATTAAAAATTATTAGGATGCGACCATCATTAGAATTTGAGGATGAGTGATGGGTGAGCCATGGTATATTAATCTAATGGACGAAGAGTCCAGAGTTCATTCTGAAAAAGTCGCCGAAAAAATCCGTCAAGAAATTCAAGAAAAAGGTTTGATGGGTTTTGCTCGATTTATGGAGTTAGCTTTATATGCCCCTGGGCTTGGCTATTATTGTGTGGGAACTGAAAAGATAGGGCGTCACGGTGATTTTGTTACGGCGCCTGAAATTTCGCCGCTATTTTCTCAGTGTTTGGCCGGATATTGTCAAAAAGCTTTATCTCAGTTTAATGCTAAAACTATTTTGGAATTGGGAGCAGGCACAGGTCGTATGGCGGCTGAAATATTAAATACGCTGGATCAAATGAATTGTTTGCCTGAGCAGTATTTAATTTTAGAAATTAGCCCAGAATTAAAAGAGCGTCAAAAGAAGTTGATTGGGGAGTTATCATCGAAGCATCTTTCTAGGGTCAAGTGGTTAGAGAATTTACCCGAGAATTCATTTGATGGTGTTATTATCGCCAACGAAGTGCTCGATGCCATGCCTGTGACTATTTTTCAAAAAACGAGTGATGGTTATTCAGAAAGAGTTGTAGGCCTTGATGAGGGCAATAATTTCATTTGGAAAACACGGTCAGTATCTGAATCGTTGAATAATGAGATTCAAAAATTGGGTATTTCATTCCCCAATAATTACTATTCCGAATTAAATCTAAATGTGAATCCCTGGGTTAGCAGTTTGAATCAAATACTCCGCCAGGGTGAAATTATTATCATTGATTATGGATTTTTGCGTGAAGAATATTATCATCCTCAAAGAAATACAGGAACATTGATGTGTCATTTTCAACAACGAGCCCACTCAGATCCTCTAATATTAACAGGCATCCAGGATATTACTGCCCATGTTGATTTTACAGCCGTTGGTAAATTTGCTGAGTCATTATCATTAAAAGTAAAAAATTATTCTACACAGGCGGATTTTCTATTAAGAAACGGTTTGCTTGATTTAATGCAAAAAGCCGCCACTACCCCGGAACAGCAATTTATTCTAGCTAATCAAGTCAAAATGCTCACGCTTCCTAGTGAAATGGGCGAGCTTTTCAAAGTGATGATATTGGAAAAGTAAGCATTTACGATGATTAGATATAGGGTAAGATGGCAATTAATGTAAACAACAAACAAAGAAATTAAAGTAAGTTGCTGGAATAAAAAAGGCTGAGCAAATTCCTTTGCTCAGCCTTTTGATCGAGAAAAATTAATTATTAATTAATCACGCACGAGTTGAAGAGGGCTTTTTGCTTCAGTTGATCGAGCGCCGTGAACGATTTCCGTGTACATGCGTCGGATAGTGAAGTGTGTGTTTGGATAGACATTGCCATCGAAGAACACGATATGATTGCTATCGCTGAGGGTCAGGTGTACTGATGAGAATTGAAAGTTAGTGGTAATGTTGTTAATGACATCATTATTGGTAATGTAATCATTATCATGAATATCCATGCCAAAGAAATCCACTGATGAATAAACAATTCCGCCTGATTTGTTAGCGATGCTGATATTTGAAACAAAAATAATGTTGTCATCGACTTCGCCATAGTGCCATGTTTTGCCGCGTTTTGTC
Source organism: Pseudomonadota bacterium (assembly GCA_029777855.1). GTDB lineage: Bacteria > Pseudomonadota > Gammaproteobacteria > JAIEPX01 > JAIEPX01 > JAIEPX01. Next base: position 24,057 of record JAKORL010000128.1, on the reverse strand, counting down.
ATGTTGCTGGTGGCTGAGCCAGTCAGTGATTTACTTTGAGAGTTTTTTTCAATGACGACTTTAGGTACGCTTGCAGCCATAGTTAATCCGCTTGCAAGGATTAGGGTTGCGCACGTTGCCGCTACTGCCGTTTTAATAAAATTCATACAATTTTCTCCGAAGTGGTTTGATTTTCCAGTTCACGTTGATCTCAACGTAAGTGGCCTTTTTAGCATAAAATATGCTGTATTCAGTTTCTAATCATGGTGAAATCGAGTTGTGTTGTCAATGGTTTGATTGTTGGAATTGCAAGCGCCGTTTTCATTTTCATAGCATTCGTAGTATGCGTTGATATTTATTTTTTGTAGAGCGCTACGTATTTTTTGCAATTCTTCATCGTGGCCATGTGATCGTAAATGAGCAATATTGGATTTTAGTTGCGCTAGATTTTTTTTATTTTGAGGCATGCTTAGAAGTTGAATGCACTCGACTAGAGTACGAGAAGCATGTTGGCAGCGATTGATTACTCTATTATCTTTTACGGCATAATTTCTTATGAAAGTTTTGATGTGATCTCGAAATTCGTCTAATCCAGAGTATTCGCTTGAGGCTATATTTTTGTTCGCTTGCCAGCTTTCAATTTCATAGATAATGCGGTCAATTGTGTGAAATAATTCGACGTCAGATGCGTGTTTTAGTTGTGTGCGCTTAATTTGCAGTGCGTTAATTTTTGTTGAAAATGCACGTGCAGGCAAATGACGTTTTAGTATTTGCTTATATTGTGTGATAAGTTTTCTAATGTTGTCTGCAAATGGTGACATGACGAAATGCTCAGCTAATAAATGAGATTCATTATAGTGGGCAATTCTTAAAGTAGTATTAAGATCGAGCAATATTGGGTGGCTCTGTTGCAGGAGCCACCCAATATTGGCTTTATCTTGGTCTCAGATCTAGCTCGTATTGTGCTAAGCACTGTGTTTCTTTGATCATGAATAAGCTTGCAATCAATCCCATTATTCCACAGAACGGAACCATGAGTAGGGCTGTGCGGTAGTTTTCGAGTGTGTAATCGTGAACGCCGTTGATTAAATGTCCGCTCCACACGTAATCGAGAATGTACCCTACAAACGGCATGAGTATCACGCCTCCTGCAATCACCGCCATGTTGTTGAAGCCGACGGCAGTACCTGCCACTGCTGGAGGATGTATGTCTTGTATAACCCCGAATGTTACGGTTTGGGCACCTGCTGCGCATCCAAATAGGAATAACATTATGATCATGACCGGCCAGGATAAGGGTAGGTAGATCACTGCAATGGATGTGATCAAATTTAGAATCGCGCATACAGTCAATGGGAAATTACGGCTATTGATTCTATTAGACCACCATCCTGATAGTGGGCTTGCAACAGCGGTACCTAACCAGGCCGCAATCATCGCTTGTGTGGCTACTGAGCTGCTGGTGTTGTAAAGTTTCATGATAAAGGGTACGCCCCAAAGGCCTGGAAAGATCGAAATGGGGGTCCACGTGCTGAAAGCGTAGACAGCAACTGCCCAAGTTTGTTTACAGCCTAATACTCGACGTAAGCGTTGCCATTCATTGTTGTAATGATTCATGTTGAGGGTGTGTTTGGCGACATTGATGGGGTCGGGTGGAACGTCACGAATGATCAGCCCTAGCAATACTGCCAAAATAAGGCCTCCTACGGCAGACCAAATAGCAGTGGGGCGCCAGCCGATATGCTCGACGATCATGGCGATTGGGGCTTCACCAGCAATAGCACCCATACTGCCCATGAATTGAACGAGACCTGCAATCATTGCGAAATATTTTGCTGGGTACCAACGTGAAGCAAGTAGTAATGCGCCAATAAAAGAGAAGGCAGAGGTGAAGCCTATGACCCAACGAGCGACGCAGGCTAAATAGAAGTTGTCGGTCATTCCAAAAATAAGGGCGCTTGCGCCGCAGAAAAAGACAGAAACTGTAAGTAGTACTCGAGGTCCGAATCGGTCGTATGCTAATCCTGCGGGGATCTGCATAGGGGCATAGCCGAAGAAAAAGAGAGAAGTGAGTAAGCCTAGGCCGCCAGCATCAGTGTTGAAGCTGCGCATGAGGTCGTGAGTCATCGCGCTGGGCATAACCCGAAGGTAGAATTCATAAACATAGAAGAGGCTCGCGAGCCCCACTATTATGAATGGTTTGATAATTCCATACTGCCCTTTTTGTTGCTTGGCGCTCATCGTAGTTCTCCCCTGTTCACACAAAAAACAGCGCAGTATACAATAAACTTTGCGAAGTGTAGAGTCCTGTTTATTGATCAGAAATGGGGGTGATGGTGTTAGGCTGGTGTGTGGTCCAACAACGAGGGGCCTGAGACAGTGATACATCTTGTGGTATCCTCAATATTATTGTTTTTTCAATTTTGAATCTTCTCTGGGTTTAAGGTCACGGTGAGCAGCTCGTGAAAGTTGTTTGAAAAATGTTTATCATTGCCATTGATCAGGATACAGGGTGAGAGAAGAAAATGTTATTATTGATTTTTGTATTTGAGCGTTCACCAATATCCAGGTGTCGCTGATAAAAAGGAGTTGTCATGATTGTTTTTATAGCGAGATGTTTACGCCCTTTATTCGACGTGCTGAATTTTTTAGTGCCAATAGTGGATCTCATGGTGCGACTTTGGGTTGCTAAAATATTTTTTGTTGCGGGTCTTACAAAAATAGAAAGCTGGGATACAACAATAATGTTATTTCAATATGAATATCATGTTCCCTTGTTGCCACCAATTGTGGCTGCAGTAGTAGGAACTGCCGCAGAATTAATTTTACCTGTTCTGCTTGTATTAGGTTTAGGCGGTCGTGTATCGATTGCAGCCTTTTTTATTTATAATATGATGGCTGTGATTTCATATCACTATCTATGGACACCTGAAGGGGCGCTGGGATTGGATCAGCATATTAATTGGGGGCTTTTGTTGGCATTGATGATGACCCGTGGTTATAGTAAATATTCACTCGATTATTGGATCAGTAAAAAGCATGGTTACTTATTTGAAAAACAACCCCTCTAGTTCGCGCTCGCAAAGCAGTTTGCTGGCACATTTTTATCCAGCACCGTTTTTATGCAGCACTGAAATTTCATTGCCATTTCGCAATATTTTTTTGGATGTTGGCAGCATGACAAAAATTATAAAAAAATTGAGCAATGACCGGTTCGACGTAACAGTTCTAAAGCACTCATGGGAGAAGCCTCATGTCAGTGAACAAAAAATGATATCTTTGGAAAATAAATGGGGAATTGGTCGAGAAGTTGTTTTGCATGGAATTAATCAGCCGTGGATATTTGCTAGATCGTTTTTTCCTGAAGCAGTTGTGAAGGCTCATGGGTATCAATTTTTAGCATTAGGGCAGCGGCCGCTAGGTGAAATATTATTCAATAATCCCAAGGTGGTTCGAGGAGATTTTTCCATTGCCTGTTTGTACCCTTGGCATCGGGAATATCAAGTTGCATCGAATGCTTTAGGTCAGTCACCTGAATGCTTTTGGGCGAGACGATCCCAGTTTTTTTTGCCTGATGGCGCCATAACATTATTAGAAGTATTTTCTCCGCTCATGGAACAGGTTGTCGTGAAATCTGAGAAAGCGCGATGATTACAAAAATCTCTGCCTACGCACAATTGATGCGCCTTCATAAACCTATTGGGACATTGTTATTATTATGGCCAACCGTATGGGCCTTATGGTTTGCGTCTCATGGAATTCCCCTGATTTCAATTTTAGTAATATTTGTTTTGGGTGTGATCATTACCCGTAGTGCGGGTTGTGTCGTCAATGATCTCGCTGATCGCAATTTTGATGGCCATGTTGCTCGAACAAAAAAAAGACCGATAGTTACGGGGCAGGTTAGTATTGCAGAAGCGTTGGGGCTATTTTTACTTTTAACTATTTTTGGATTTTTTTGCGTAATCTATTTAAATAACTTCACAATAATGATGGCGTTGGTCGCTGTTATTTTAATGACAATTTATCCTTTCATGAAACGTATCACGTATTGGCCCCAAGTTGTACTGGGTGTTGCTTTTTCCTGGGGGGTGTTGATGGCCTATACTGCGGTACAGAATGCATTGCCTTGGGAATCTATAGAATTATTTTTCATCGCTTTTTTATGGACACTGTCGTATGACACCATTTATGCTATGGTAGATCGGGAAGACGATAAAATTATTGGAATTAAATCTACCGCAATAGTGTTAGGTCAATATGATGTTTTATTCGTTACAACTCTACATGGCTTAGTTTTGCTCGGACTTTTATTGTTTTCATATCAGCAGCATTTGTCATCGTATTTTTATCCATTCTGGTTTCTTGCCGTTGCAGTAACCGTTTATCAAACAAAGCTAATTACTACTCGCGACTCGCAAAAATGCTTCAAAGCCTTTCTTAATAATCACTGGTTTGGATTATTGATTTTTATTGGCATTTTTCTTTCTATTCCATAGTTAATCAGTTCATGTCATGGTCAGACGGTACTCGCGATGAGATCAATTCTGGAAAAATTTCATACACAATCTTGATTGCAGCTAAAAATACCACTTTCTAATTTATTGTTTTTTAAGCGCATTATCATCGTCTTCAGGGGGGGCTGGCGCTTCGTACTGCGGAGGAGCTGGTCGCTTTTTAGTTATGGGTGGTGCTAGTGTTTCAGTTGGTGGGGGTGGGCGATCTTCTGGTTTTGTTCGAATCCCTCCTTCATCTGGAGCTGGAGTTAGGTTTTTATCTAGTTTGTCTTGTTCGGATGCCTTTCCAAGGCGTAAGTTCGTAATTTGCTTTTCTAGTTTCTCTATTAATCTTTGTCTCGGAGGGTATTTATGGAAGACTTCGCAAAAAGAGAGAACGGCTATCTGAAAATTTAATCCCGCAATTTTTAATTTTGTACCTACATTCAATTTGTTGATAGCGTTTGCGGTTTGAATTGTTTCTATAGGGCGATGGCCTGTATGTGTGGATACTTCAGTTAATTTGGATGCTAATTGTTGAAGCTCTTTTAATTCTTTCTCTTGATCTTCATGTTCTTTTTGCGATTGTATATTTCCTTCATCAGTTAATTCGGAGGCTAATTGTTTTAACTCTTCAAATTCTTTCTCTTGAGCTTCATGTTCTTTTTGTAATTGTATAAGTTTATCAGCTGCTTCAAAAGCATTCTCGACCAATAGTATGTTCCGTTCATCTGAGTTAATCCGATCATCTTCCGGTTCGACGCTGATGGCTGGTCCTTTAGAAGTGTCTTCGATTGCTTTGGCTTCATCTCCAGAATATTTATCCATTCTTCTTAGTGCGGCTATGAAGAATTGAAGTTCTTGTCTCTGATACGCTTCATTATTTTCAACGAGAATGTTAATGTTTCTCTCTGAAGAAAGATTTCTGAGTAAATGGTGGAGTATGCTACGAGTTTTTGGGGTATTGCCGTACTCTTTTTTGAAGTACAATAATTCTACGAGTAGATTGGAGAACTGGTCTTTTAGATCTTCCGCATTTTCCGGGTATTGTGGCAAATTATTAATAATCTTATTCATAATATTAATTATGTCTATTGCTGTTTTTGCGGCAGCAGCAACTTGTTCTTTATTTTTGACTAAGCCCATTTTTTGCATTTCTTTGATCATTTTTTCTGCATAAATTAAATCACTTTCATCTAAGTGTTCTTTTAAGTTTTGTAATGCTGCTACTGAAGTATCCCCTTCGTTTGGCTTCAGGCCAGCAATTTCCAGTATTTCGTTAGGTGTGAGTGATTTGCTTAACAAAGCGATCAATGGCATTTCTCTGAGTAATTCGTTCGCGCTTGCTACATTTTCCAAAAAAGCATCCAAACTATTGCTTTCTTCTAGGAGCCGTTCAAGAAAAGAAATTGGCATCGAGGCATACTCTGAACCTTTCTCGCGAGTTGTAATGGCGATTAGTGATGAAAGCTCATCAAGCGCTCTTTTGGTTCCATATTTTTCCATTACAGCAGTAATTAAACTTCCGCGCCCTACATCATTTTCTATATTTTTAATTTGAATAATAAGACTCAATACCGAGCCCTCTTCGCCTAGGTATGGATATAGGCGATTAAATAAAGTTGAGCCCATGGATGTCGTTGCAGTAAATAATGTACAAAACTCCTTAAATTGTGTTCTGTCCTGAAAAATATCCATACTAGCAACCTCGTTAAGAAGTTTGCGCATGGCTTCTTTATTGTTGAAAGAGCTCATGCTTTTAATAACAGCACATAGATTAGAGAAATACTCTTGCGATATTGTCATTTCTTTTTTTTCTTTATCTGTCTTTGACTGAAATAATGTTGGGTGAGCTCTCAATAATTCTATTAAAGTTTGTTTTTCTTCTTCATTGAATAGTATTCTCCAGTCTTTCAATTTTTTTTCTAGCCATAGACTCAAGTCTTCTTTGGAAAGCTTAACTTTATCTGGCAAAATTTTAAATAGAGATAAGCGTTGTTCATTGGTTCCTGCTTTTGCAATATAAGCTAGATACTTGATAATGTCCGTGGTGCTAATATGTTGAAGTTTTGCGAGCTGATCTGGTATTGGAGTTAAAGCATGTACTTTTAGTAGTGTTGCCGTTCTATCATCACAATAAAACGCTTTGTCGTGTTCTGAAGCGTTGAGCGTTTTCAGTACTTCGGGATCTAATAAATCAAGCCGCTGAACCATAGCCTCGACTATCTTGGTTTGAGCTTTCAAAAGAGCTGCATTTAGATTATCGATTTGGCGGTAGAGGGCCGTTTTTTGTTCTGAAGTTAATGTATTTCCAGTTACGTTAAGGGCATATCTACAGCTCGTAATGAAAAGTCTGATACTTTCAACTTCAAGAGCAATTTTACGCAAATCACCATGACTAATTTTTTCTAATCTATCAATTTTTTCTAAATTACCACTTGTTAAGTCTTCGGCATCATGGAAAAGACGTTTTATGTTTTCGTTTTGAATGGTGTTGAGAAAGCTGAAGTCGATGTGTGCATGCCCAGCATTTATAGCTAATTTTAAAATGCCAGGTAGTATTTCTTCTTCAAATATTGTTTGATCGAGTGTTCCGCGTAGAATTTCTTGTAGTCGTCGACCGCGATTGTATTTTTCTGATTCCGAGCCTTCCCCTATGAGTTGATCGATTGAAACGCTACCTTCTTGGGGATTGCCTTGGGGATCGAGCACAGTATATTTTAAAGAGGTATTATCAATTTTTACGAGATAGATTTTCCCTTTTTCAGGTTTTCCTTGCGGTGAATTTAAAATAAGACCATAGCCATGTCGGTTTAGCAATGGCTCAAGAGCATCTAGAATATTGTCGCTTTCCGTGGGTGTGCCAGCGAGTAATGTAGCTACTTCTTTTTGCTGCTTTTGTTTTGCAGTAGCAATTTGAGTTGGTGTTGGAGCACTTGATGGTCCAACAAATCCCGTGACTATTGACCAAGCTTGATTTGCCATATTAGTTGTGCCCTTTCTTCCGATGGACTCTAATACAGCGCGATCTTGATCAGAGCCATATTTGAAAATTGCTTCTACAAGCGCTTGGCTTTTCTCGTTGTTAGGATTATTCAAAACAAAGCTCAGCATGGCGGCAAGAACTTCATATTTCATATGTTCTATCTCAAGCCCTATATCAACCGGTTTTTTGTAGCCAAGTTTATTTTTTGCGTTTTCGAAAGTGGCGATCGGATTGTCGAGCATTTTTGCTGCTAACGTAACGATTAAATCAGTATTAATGTCACTAGCGGTAGGAGGTTTTGATCGGGTATTGATTTGCTCAAGCAGAGCAACAGGGTTAATCCTTCCCTCTGATGTTTTATAGTCTATAAACAGACGTGTCAGTTGAGCATTGAAATCAGCCCTACTCGCAAGGCCAGCCTCAATCATTTTGTCTATGCTTTCATCACGCATAATAAACCCATTACAATCCTTATAAGGTAATTATAGACCATCTTCAAATTTTGGGTTCTTAGTGAGATTGGGGCTCTGAGAAGCGCTTCTTTATTGCCTTAGAACGTGGATGGGGTCAAATCTTAACTAATTGACTAATCTTGTTGGGAATCACCTTGAATTTTTAATATTTCTACCATCTCGCGCTGTATTTCATAGTCCGTCCTTCACTCTTGTTTTTATTTCTGCGATGGCCGCTTGTACATCATCTTCATATTTGGCTTTGGCTTTTTGCAGAAATTCAGCGGCTTTAAGAGTTTTCTCGTGTTTCTGACCAAGAGTAGTCACTGAGACAACAAGTGCTTGCTGATAAAATTCAATTGCTTGATCGTAGACTTTATTAATATTTTCAATATGACCTAGGTTGAGCAGACAGTTTATTGTTTCTTCTGAATAAGTTTGAGCATTTACAATGAAAAAATGCAGTGCTTGCTGAAATAGATATTTTGCTCCATGGAGTGTAGATAAATCTTTAGTTGCTGCGTACTTCTTGTAGCAAGTACCAGCTTGTTTTAATCGCTGTCGCGCATGTTTTACATCTTGAGCATAGTTAGCTGCACAAGTATGTGCTCCGATATCTCGTTCAATTTGTCGCATGACATCTGAATTGCTCATGGTTCGCATATCAAGGCATGTTAGTCCAAAAGAAAAATCACGCTTGATTAATTCCAGACGGACTTCGCCTTCACTAGACAATGTTAGCCCGTATTGTTCACTATCCGCGGGGCGAGAGTAGAGAAAATAAGAACAATATTGTCGAGGAGAAGATTCTTCATCGAATTCTGCAAGCACGCTAGATAATGTTGCTTGAGCACGTTGTAATGCTGCTTGGATATGTCCATGTCTATAGCCACAAATCACTATTTTTCCTGTGGCATATAAATTTTCACATAAGTTTGTAGAATCTGCCATATATTCAGATCTAAAATCAAAAAACCTCTGTCCCTCAGGGTTGCCGCCATGCAGTGTTATGCGATCATTTGAATGTCTTAGTAAAAATAAATTATTTCTCATTTGGCTAATATCAATAGCGGCGTAGTTTAATCCGAGGGCTTTTATTTTTAATAATATTTTCAGGTAAAGCTGATCACTTGCTTGTCTCGTTGAGTCTTCGCGCTTATTTTCACCGCTAACTAATTTTGAGTAATTTTCAATAGCTGAGTCAATGGTGCTTGGAGTAAATTCTTCTATACAAATATAGGTATAACCCATGCCAGCTAGGCGTTCAAGATTCTCCAATAAAAAAGCAGATGTTGCGATGTCACAGTGAGATTCGAAGAACATTAGTGTTGGCAATTGCCTCGGTTTTTGCATTGGGTGCCTCTATTGTTAATAATTTATCGAATTCTATCTCTACAAAACGTTAAGGTCAAATTTTAACCAAAATAGATAGGAGATTCAAGCGCATTTTTTGAGAAAATCACCTCTATTTCGTGAGATTAATATTGAAAAATAGAGTTAGAAATTTTTAGATTGAAAGAATGATGTGGAATAATAAAAAAGTGTCTCTTGTTGATACATTGGTCAGTGAAAATTATGTGCATCATAAAACAGATGGATCTATTGCCAAAGGTCGAGATCATGTGCGTAATGTCTTAAAATTAGTCTTTGATTCCTATTCGGATATTCAGTGGAGTATTAAAATGATGGTTGCAGAAAATGATATGGTTGCAACCTATATAGAGAGTGATGCAAAACATCCTAAGAATGCTCATTTTAAGGAGGCATTCTATCACCGAGTCAAAGATGGAATGATTATTGAAGGTTGGGCTCTTCCTGTGAAGGAGTGAATTCCACATTTTCGGCAGAATTATGGAGTGGTACTCCAAAATTTCTTTGGGACAATCAGCCCGAAATTAAAACAAATGTTCAGGCTCTTGCTCGGTGTTGGACTCAGAAGCGGTATTGGTGGCTTGTGAGATGCTGGCTTGCTCGGTAGGAGCGTTTTCTTCGAGGAATTTTTCGAAGATAGCGTTGGGTTGTCCTGGATAAGCCAAAAGTCCGGTTTTGGGATCTATACGAACGGTAGTGATGCCTGGAGGTTGTTCCCATTTGAGGTCTGGTTTGCCGCCTAAAGCAACTTGCATGAAATCCATCCAAATAGGCAGCGCAAGTTGGGCGCCAAATTCGTGGAGTGATCGAGGTTGGTCGTAGCCGACCCAAACAGTGGCGACTACTTCTTGGTTAAATCCTGCGAACCAGGCGTCAAATTGATCGTTGGTTGTTCCTGTTTTACCGGCAATATCGCCTCTATTTAGTGCGACGGCGCGTCTAGCGGTACCTTGAGTGATAACATCTTGGAGAACGCTGGTAATTAAGTACGCATTTTGAGGGGTAATTACTCTGGGAGCAGGAAGAGGGCCAGTTTTGTCATTGCTTTTTTCGGTCGTTTCAGTTGTCTCTTCATCACTAATGCAATCTTCGCACACAGTCACAGGATTTTCTTTATAGACGAGTTCGCCATTGTCACGCTCAATACGGTCTATGAAATACGGTTTGATGCGATAGCCACCATTAGCAAAAGTCGAATAGCCTGAAGCGAGCTGTAAAGGAGTCACTGAGCCTGCGCCTAATGCTAGCGTTAGTGAACGTGGTAATTGAGAGTCGGTAAATCCAAAGCGATGTAAATAATTAATTGCATATTTTAATCCCATGGCGTTGAGTATTCGAATTGAAACCAGGTTGCGTGATTTTGTTAAAGCGGCGCGCAGACGCATAGGGCCGTAAAATTTTTGATTGTCGTTTTGAGGTCGCCAGAGTTCGTCTTCGCTATTTTTATCATGAAATACGAGAGGGGCGTCATTGATAATGGAAGCAAGAGTGTAGCCATGAGCAAGAGCTGCAGAGTAAACAAATGGTTTAAAACTGGAGCCAGGTTGACGTTCAGCTTGGGTCGCACGATTAAAGTTGCTTCGGTGATGAGAGAATCCGCCGATTAAAGACAGTATGGCGCCATTTTTAGGATTCATCGCAACCATCGCACCTTCAACTTCGGGCAACTGAGTGAGTTCCCAGAATTTGCCGGTGTGACGGATATAAACAACATCGCCAGGTTTTACAACCTCTGATGCTGAGTTGGGCAGTTTGCCCACATATTCGTCGTCGATATTGGGTCTAGCCCATGAAAGGCCAGCCCAAGGAATGGTGACGAGATCGCCGGTAGCCAGCAGTGCTGTAGCGCTTTGTGAGGCAACTTCAGTGATCACGCTAGGTACTAGATCTTGATAGCCTTCGAGGTCTTCGAGTTGGTCAAGCCATTTATCCCAGTTTTTGCCTCTATGCGGTCCCCAATTTTCCAGAGCGCCATTGTAGCCGTGGCGGCGTTCATATCCCATTAAGCCGTTATACATGGCGTCATTGGCGGCTTGCTGCATTTTAGAATTGATGGTGGTATAGACCTTCAGTCCAGATCCGTAGGCTTCTTTACCATAAACATCTACGACAGCTGCACGAACCATTTCTGCAACGTAAGGCGCTTCAAGTGAGAGGGCTTGATCATGATCATGGTATTCTGCGGTCATGGGTTCATTGAGGGCTTTTTTGTAGTCAGCTTTACTCACGTGGCCGTTCTCATACATCCGCTCTAAAACGTGGTTACGTCGATCACGAGCGGCCTTGGGGTTGCTAATCGGATTGTCGCGAGAAGGGGCTTGTGGAAGGCCGGCGATCATAGCGAGCTGCGCAAGTGTCAGTTGATCCAAGGGTTTGCCATAATACAGTTCGGAGGCGGCAGCCACGCCATAAGCTCTGTGTCCTAGATACACTTTGTTCAAGTAGAGTTCTAAAATTTTTCGTTTGCTGAAAGTGGTTTCTATTTTGATTGCGAGAAGGATTTCATTGATTTTACGTCCGTAGGTTTTTTCGCTGCTCAGGAAAAAGTTTCGAGCCACTTGCATAGTGATTGTGCTGGCGCCCTGAGATTTGTGGCCAGTCGACACGACCGCGATTGCGGCGCGTACGAGACCGATTAAGTCTACACCGGGATGCTCAAAGTAACGTTGATCTTCTGTGGCCAAAATTGCCCAAACAAGTTCTTTAGGGACTTGATCGATAGTGATAGGTTTACGACGTTGTTCGCCGAATTCACCGATCAGCTTGCCATCGGCCGAATAAATGCGCAGCGGAACTTCAAACTGGGCGTTTTTGAGGGTTTTAACATCAGGCAGGCGTATGTACATGTAAAGGTATATGCAGATTAACATCGCCAGTATCGTAAAACCTAAACTTACAAGAGCGGTGAACAGTCGTCTCAATTTTGTACTCTCAGAATAATCTTTAACTAACAGGGTACGGATTTTATCAGGTGTTGCCTGATAGGTAAATGACCAGAGTTTTCCATTTAGAGCCCTCTCAAGGCTTTCAATCGTTATTGCTAATATATAGTCCGTGGGAGTTTTTTCTAGAAGTACTAATACCTAAAAGATGCAAGAGCATTATTTCTGTAATCGAGTTCTTAATAAGGACAAGCATCAAAAAATTAGATTATTACCGCTTTAATTATTTGAATTTAATCAGGATTTTTACGAAGTACTAACAACTAAAGATACGACGACCTTGATGAAGATGGTCGAGATTGATGTCAATTGCGTAGTACTACGAAATTATTCGCGGTGGCTATGTGGATAAAGTGTAGTCGTGATGGTGACATTTAATTTACTTGTTTGGTCTGAGCAATGGCGTCGGAATGATCGACGTGTGAGATTAGTTCGCCTTGGATTTTTCTTGAGTGTGATGGTGATGGTGGGAATATCTGGGCGAGGTTATTTTTTGGAAAGGAGCCATAAAATTGAGAAGCAAATTGAAATATTAAAAACGGCCTTGAATGAAAATATACAGAAACGGAATTTTCAAGAGAAAATTTTGGAAGAGCAAAAGGAAAGAGTGAATATGTTGGAAAGGAAAAAATTGTGGCGACAGCGATTTGTATGTCACGAGGCTTTGTTGCAAAAAATGGCTGATATTTTGCCATATTCTGTTCGAATAGAGATGATAAAGGTGAAGGCGGATGAATGGAGCTTTAGTGTTTTGGCTCAAAATGAAATAAAGTTGAAAGAGTTTTTGAAGAAAATATCTTCGGTCGATGGGTTGATGCAAATTCAGGTGAGACAAATTAAGGTTGATGATAATCAGGTCGGAATTCATATCGAATTTGTTGCTAAAGTGAATTTTTAGGTAGAAATTGAAGTGATAGTGGTAGAATGGTCAATAATTCAAGAATGGTTTTGCAGGCATTATATAGTAAAAAATGGTTTGATTTTTTTGATTTGTTTTTTGCTGGCCTATTCTATTTTTATTCGAGACGTGGTGCTTCGTTATCGTGAATCAGTGTTGTTAGAGAAAAGCCTATTTTCACAGGTGATGGCGAACAAAAAAATAATTGATGAGCGCGAAGAGCAAAAAAAGCGGCAGGAAATGAAGTTAATTCAGAATGGGATGGGGTTTGATTTGGGGAATGAATTTAAAATGCCATCTTTGGCCATAAGTGATTTTTATAATAAGTGCGGTATTGAGTATTATTCAATAATAGAAGCCAATGGTTCTTCATCAGGCGGCCAGGGAAGGCCAATTTTAAGTGTAATTTCGCGGTTGCACTATGCTCAAGTATTGTGTGTGTTGTCGAATTTTTCGAAACGAAGTGAAGATATTGAGTTTCTTGGTATGGCATTGGGCCGAGATGAAAAAGATCAATATTTAAAATTCATTTTAGATGTGGGAGTTGGTTCTGAAAAGTTATTATAAAAAAGCGGTAATGCATGTAAATCCTGATTTACAGGATAATGCTGCAGTGCTTAAAGATAATTTATGCCGCGAAAATAAAAAATGCGGTTATGTGAATTCGTTAATATTGTTTTTTGTATTATTTAGTGGTGCTGTGTTTGCAAAAGATCCTTTTGGGGAGGTTATATACAATACAAATGGAAATATTCAGGAGAAAATTGTAGAGCACTGGTACCCGTTGCATCATCAATCTGTGGTCAGAATATCAACATTGCTTGTTGGCTCGATGGGAAAGTTGGCAGCTGAAGAAGCTATCATTACAGATGATTTACGCAATGGATTTTGGATGAATTTAACCGAATCACATTGGCGTAAAGCGAAGCAATATTTATCTCGCTGGGATGTGCGTTCATCGCAAATCGATATGGTTGCGTACATAGTGAATTTGGAGAGTGGTGTGATGGATGAATTGGGTGTTCAGTGGGAGCGAGCAACTAATCACTATACTAATAAGCATGGCGATAATTTTCAGATGGATACTCGGTCTAATCATAGTTTGGCGACCGTGCAAATTGGTGTATTAGATCGAAAAATATTAGCATTCCAATTATCAGCGTTAGAGGAACAGGGTAAAGGAACAATTATTGCAAGGCCTCATTTGTTGATCGAAGACAATAAAGAAGCAGTAATAGAAGCAGGTACAGAAATTCCTTATTCAGAAAAAACCAAAAGTGGTGCGACCAATGCAGTTTTCAAAAAAGCGGTTTTACGGTTGAAGGTACGGCCGCATTCTTTGCCGGATCATCGTTTGCTTTTAAATTTGGAGGTTAATCATGACAAAGTCAGCGCATTAAATGTTCAAGGCACCCCCGCAATTGAAACACAAGCCTTATCAACTGAAGTATCAGTGATGGCAGGCCAAACTTTAGTGCTTGGTGGGCTCTTCACTGTATCAGAATCGATTCAAATTGAGCAGTTGCCAGGTTTAGCTCAAATTCCTGTTTTGGGCCACCTTTTTCGTTGGCAAAGTAAGCATTTATCGAAAAAAGAATTAGTGGTGTTTGTATCCCCTAAGATTATGTAACTTTCTAGATTTTGTAGCCCACATTGAGCACCTAAGTATTTTTTAGGTAATTTTTGAATAAATTTTATGAAAAAAGCGGCGTTTATTACAGGATAAATGAGCATTTTTGAGTAGGATTTAGTCAAAAAATGACAAAAAAGACAATGGTGCTCAATGTGGGTTGTAGGACAATCGCCATTGACTTAGCCAGAACTAAAGATACAATCAAGCTATCTCGTTGGATTATTAGCGAGAGCCTGGGGGTTCCTTACTATAGTGTTTCTTATCGGATTATCTGCGCTATTCCCAGGTTAGGATTTTCAGCAAGGGAATGTTCCTTGTTGTAAGTGGGCAAGGGTTTAACCCAGATTCTGTGTTTGGACTTCGTAGTCGATTCCACTGACAGGATCCAGGTTTAAGGCTGAGGTAGCACAGGATGAGTGCAGACTTTGATGAGATTCGTGGGGTTAGAGGCTCACTAGGTGAGTTGGGAGTTGAGCGTTCACCCTTTGATGATTCTGATACCGTTTATTACCCTGTTAAACAATGGGAAGAGCATTTCCGATATTTACAGCAGTTTCGAGCAGGTTCACATCCTTTATTGCTTATACCAGGTATCGTTGGCTCTGGTAAAACGGCCCTTGTTAAACATTTTCTTGAATTGCAAAAGGATGCTGCGCGTATTCATTATATTGAAGCCCAGCCTCATCATGACGTGGGCCATTTAATTCTTGAATGTTATGCGGTTAGCCGACTTGAAGCCAAAGTAGATGTCAGCATTCCAGAACTATTACAACAACTCAGTTTGCTCGGTAATGAAATTGGTTCGCAATTATTATTTGTTGATGATGCTCATCGTTTGTCTCGTGAAACATTGATGCGATTGTTGCATTTGCTATTTACGCAAGATCTTTTTCAGTCTCAATTTCGCGTTGTGTTGGTTGGGGAAACGCAATTGCGGGAAACGGTGATGAATATGCTGGACTCTTTTGCGCCAGGCCGTCAAGTTCCCTGTTTGGAAATCGAACCTCTTTCATTACAAGAAATTCGAGAATATCTTGAATTTCGTTTTTCTCATTCACAGTCAAATCAAAAATTTCCTTACACTGCTGCAATGTTAAAACAAATCCATTTGTTATCGGGTGGTTTTCCTGGTCGTGTTAATCGTGTTGCTCAACAAGTTTTTGTCGATTCAATGAAAAACGATCACCATTCTGATGTTTTATCTGTCCCATCTATCCAAAATTTACAGGGGTATAAAATGAAATTGATTGGCGCAACTTTTCTTGCCATATTGTTTTTGATAGCCTGGCAATTTTTTCCGCATCATCATGCCGGCTCTAGCGATATTTCTGACTTGCGTTCAGCAATGAATTCAACAAATGAAAAATTGAATCAACAGTCTGAAGAGGCTTTTAAAGACGAATCTGTTGCGGATGCTTCTGAAGTGAGCAGTGGTCAATTAAGTCCCGATGTGCGGGCGGCAATTGCAACAGCTGTTGAACATTTGCAAGCCACTGAGTTGAGCGAAGCAGAACAATACGATGAATCATTTAGTATGCCAGTGGTTCATAACCAACATTTGTGTGCAGGCGCAAAGTTAGCGGATGAAAGTGTTTATTTGGCTAATAAAATAGAAACACAAGTGGCAGCAAATGAAGCTGCATCTAATCAATCTCAGGCTGTTAAATCAGAAAAAGTGGCTGTAGCTGATTCTATTACAGGTGCAGAATTGCAATTAATGACGGCCAAAGGCTACACGATTCAGATTATGGGTGTTCGTGCTCCACAATTATTAGAAACATTTATTGCGGAAAATCATTTGGCGGATGCAACGTATTACCGTACCAAGTTAAATCATCAAGACTGGTATGTGCTCGTGTATGGAAATTATCAGACAGCAGACGAGGCAAAGGCAGCTTTAGCGAAGTTGCCAAGCGCAGTAAAAAATCAACAGCCTTGGGTAAGGTCACTTGATGGTGTTCGCCAAGCGATTGAGGTAGCACATCAAAAAGAAGAGGTTAAAGAGCCCCAAAGAGTTGCTGTAAGATAAAAATTGTCGTCGCATCTCAAGTTGTTAGTACATTGGAAAAATTCGTACCAAGATACCCCGGATGTAATTACTAACACCTTATAATTTAGTGAATTTAGGGGGTGATCTGGGGTTGGAAACGACGATTATCACCGATGGTAGAGTCGTAAAAGAGTCAAATCTGGACAAATAGACAGATCAAACTTTCAACTTCCAAAACTTAACCCCTTTATTGCTAGGTTCTTTGAGATTTCGGAGTCATGGATTTCATTGTGGCAAGATGCGCAATGCGGGAGCGTTTTTTCTTGTCTTCTTCTGTAGGTGTGTATCCAACTACTTTAATTTTATATTCATCAGCCGCAGCCCATATTGACCATTTCATTAAATCGGTACCGGCAATAATTTCTATTCCGCCTTTCCAGCGTGATTTGATAAGCTCTCCCATTTCGTGTGCTGTATCGAAGGCTTGTTTAACAATAGTGCCTTTTCCAGAATTAACAAATTGTTTGAGGAATTCAGGAGAAGCAGATTCTGGGTTTTCTAAATTAGGGCTGTCTGAACCCCCAAACATCAATGGTCCAATTGAAGTACAGAGTCCATCGTCTAGATCTTGAATGGTCCAGCCCGATCTGGCTTTGATAAAATGCACTTTAGTATAATGTTCGAATGTGGCATCGACATTGAGAATTTGAATATAAGGGCAGTATTTGAGTAAGTACTCAACATCGCTGTGGCTGATAGTTCTATTAATACTATCAACGAGTATTCCTTGATCTCGCTGACCCCAAACGCCGCTGGCTAGGGCCGCTAAGTCGTCTTCATCAGGCATTGATTGATCTGTTATTGGCATAGTTCCATCACTTCAGTTACACAAACATCCAAACTAAGTATAGTAGGGGATCAGTGGGAATTCAATGTGAGGCTATTCACAAGATTATCGCGCAGTTCAATGAGTTTGCCGTGGAAAAAGTGCCCAACATTGGGCATGCGAATCATGTGAATCTTTTCGCTGCGGGTTTCTGCCCAATCAAACACTTCTTGAGAGGGCACTACTTCATCTAATTCACCTTGAACGACTAGCCAGGGGCACTGTATTGTTGGTAATGATTGAAAATCAAAATGGTTCACAGGTGGAGCGATACTAATTAATTGCTCAATCGATATTTCACTAGCCACTTTTGCGGTAATGTATGAGCCAAAAGAAAATCCTGCTAACCAAAGTTTGCAATCGGGGAATGTTTCTTTTACCCAACTGATCACGGCTTTTAAATCGTCTTGTTCACCGATTGTATGATCGTAATGACCTTCACTTTTTCCAACGCCACGAAAATTAAATCGAACAGCAATTATTCCAAGTTGTTGGCAAGCCCGTACTAAAGTTGTGACGACTTTGTTGGTCATTGTTCCTTCTTGTTTTGGATGTGGATGGCAAATAATCGCAACGGTATTTCCAATTTGAGTTTGTGGGCGTTCAATAACGGCTTCAAGATTTCCTGCAGGGCCAGGAATAAATAAAGGTTCTGTGTTCGGGGGTAGTCTCATAATTGAATTCCTTCGGTGGGACAAAAAAGTTAATCACATTATTTATCTATAGAAACTAAGATTGGTGTCACAGCATTCAGAATAAAAGTGATAGTGCTGTGACACTAAAGTTTGTAGCTATTAATCCACTCCAACCCAGGGGGATTTTGGTGCAGAGTTTACATGAGACTCAAGAGGTTTCTCTTCATCAGAGTAATCAGCTCTACTACGACCTGATAAATCAGTCAGTTCGGTTGCGTCAGATTCAGTATCAGAGTGCTGTGTATTGCTACTACTAAAGATGTTTGGCATCCAAGATCTGTTGCTGGAATTAGCATTAGTATTAGTATTTACTTTTGCTTTAGGTAGCATTTCTTCCAAGCGTTTAATATAGTTTTTTAACTCCTTGCTTTGTGAGTTTGGATCATCAGTTTTAAGTGCTGCAATGATATCTGCAGTATCCTCATTCGGTGTATTTCCATTAAATAGCAGACCTTTCATTTCTGCATTAAAGCTGCGATCGAACATCCAGCCTTGGAACATATTGGCCGGTTTTTCGCTTAGTAGGCATTTGATGCGTTCTAACAGTACTCGTTCTTTATCTGCGAGAGTGTTAAGACTTGAATAATGCGCTTTAAACAAATTAGCTGGGCTTAAAACTTCTACGGCTGAAGAATCATTAAACATCCCGCGAACCAAATTGAGCGTCTCGTTTTGTTGTTTGTTGCAACCTTTCATGTTTTGTGTCAACACGAGCTCTTTCAATTTATCAGCAAGAGGCTTCGATTCTTCGGGTTTTAATTGTTGCATTAGCGGCGTTAGGAATTTTTGCACATATTCAGCGCCAATATTTGAATTAGCTGTTGCGTGAGTTTGAATAAATGAATTGAGAATATGAGCGCGCAACTCTACTTTTTGAGCTAAAGCTGCAGCGTCATCACCCTCAGCTGGGCTTAATTTTGACCATTCACTGAGTTGCATATTTGGATGCAGATAAGCATTAAAATAACTTGCGGCTTCACTAGGCCTATTTTTTAAGCCAGAAAAATGTTGAGCGAGTTTTTGATCTAATTCATTTTGTTTTGCCTTTAATTTATCGTCATATTGAGTCATATTTCCAGCAAGTTCTTCTTTTACTTGTTTATCGGTCAGATTATCGTGCAAGTACTCATGTACGTCTTTTTCGAGTTCATCGAGTAATAATTTGTTTTTGAAGTAATTCTCAAATGCTTTAGGATTTCCGGTTTGAATTTCACTAATGAATTTGGATTTGGCTTTTTCACGCAAACCAGTCATCAACGTAATACATTGTTGTGTAGTGGCATTATAATCGATTACGTTACCTGCTTTAACAAGAATGTTTTTGAACAATGGCAGTGTTCTGTCGATGAAGTTTTTCATATCATCGCCACTCACTGATCGAGTTCTCAAAATTGGGTGAGTGCTTAAGCCGATCTGGTTGGGCTTTCCTTCTTGAGCATTATCAAAAATGGTATTAACGAGTTCAACGCGATCTTGATTCGTTAATTTATTCGATTGTGCGTACATAGCGAGCAGTTCAGCATCTTTTGTTTCCAAATACGTTTTTTGGCGATCGGCAGATGTTAGAGTATCTTTGTTGAAGTCTGCCAATTTTTCTTTTCGATAATTCGCATTAAATGAGCTGCGGCTCCATCGCCACATCATTTTTTGTTCGAAATATTCTTTAGGGCTGAGGCCATCCAGAGTGATTTTGGGTTGTCGAGACTCGAGTTCGGCAACAAATTTATTGAATTCAATGTCTTTGTTCACTGGGAAAAGAATTTCTAAATACGCAAGTCGATCGGCATCTGTGGTAAGACGCATAAAAGTATTGGTTTGATGCACGATGGCTGGGGTGCCTTCAGCATTAGCTTTGAGTTCGCCTTTATCATCGAAAATATTGTTGCTTTTAATGTCGTTGTAAGCTGATCGACTGGCGCTACAAATTCTCTCAAGCTGTCTCAATTCTTCCATTTGGAAATAATTGAGTGTGCGACGACCTTCTAAGAAAGCATCGCCAAATGTGGTGGCTCTGCGAGGGGTGTACATTTTTTCGCGTAGTTCTTTGGTCAATGAAATGTCTTTAATACCGATTTTGAGCATTTCTTTGATGGATTGTCTTAATACCCAACCGCCATTTTCAGTGGATCCTGTTGAGAATTCGAAATCGTTATGGCCGTGTGCTTTAACCGTCATGGCTAAATCTACCGGTGATTCAGAGGTATACATGCCATTTTCAAGTTTGACAATGTGTTTTGTTTTAAAGAATAGCCCTTCTGATCTGTGAATATGGTTATGTTTATTACCCAATTCAGAAATCACAGAGCTCATCATTTCTTGTAACTTTTTTTCTGTTTCTTTTTTCTGAGTTTCTATAGCCTTTTTCTCATCTTCTTGTTTCGTTTTTTCTGCGTCGTCTTGTTCAATTCTTATTTGTTCATCCAGTAGCCTGATTTTTTCATTGAGCTCATTTAGTTTTTGATTTTCAATCATTGCTAATTTTTTAATCTCATTTGGCGTATCGAAATATTGACAAATATAGTTTGCGGCATTTGTCATTTGTTCGTCTTTTTGATTGATTTCTTGTTGACGAGCTCGAGCAAGTTCTAAACGTTTGTTAAAGTAATTTTGTAAAGCATCAACAGCTACTTGTTTATGGTTTTCTTTTTGGAAGTTGGCTTCAGCAAGAATGTCGTCTTTTAATTGCTTGTGTTGCTCTTCCATTTGCTTGATGAGGTTACCTTCAGAAAAGTCCGCTAAGGCTTTGTTGGCATCATCGAGCTTTTTGATGATGTTCTCACTTTTTGCTTTAGGAAGTTGTCTAACCAAATTGTAAAGATCGTCTTTTGCAGTTTTCAATTCAGCAGCAATCTCGACCGCTTTCTTGGTTTCCTTTTTAGGTGGGTTGCCTCCGTTACCGGATCCACCGTTGTTTGAGTTATTTAATGTTGGGTCTTGCATTTTCAATCTCCTCTGTTAGCTTTTGCTTACTTGTACTATTTGGGGGCGTTTACCCTTAATTCAAGTAAGTTATGGGAGGAATAATACCACAAACAGGTTAAGAAAGTCTTAACGGTTTAAACCTTGATGTTGCGTAAACACTCTTTTGCTTCTTCCTAAGATTAGTTATGCGATATCCATGTAAACCAATTGAGGTGTGATAGTAAGCTGGGAAGGGGTAGGGTGGTTAAGTAAGAGAGGCAGAAGAAGACCCCACTGTACAGAAGTTCCATTTTGAATAAGGAGGGCTTCTGTACAGCGAGGTAACCTGGATTAATTCACCATTTCTTTGAGTTTTTTCAAAGCGCGGAATTTCAGGACGTTACGAGCAGGTTTTGCCTTGAACATCATGGTTTCGCCAGTAAATGGGTTGATACCTTTACGAGCTTTAGTAGCAGGTTTTTTGATTCGACGGATTTTGAGTAATCCTGGAAGTGTGACTTCTCCGATTGAACGAGGGCTCAAGCTACTCGCGATAACGTTAGATAAACCTTCAAGAACGCTCGCGCATTCTTTTTTGGTTAAACCAGTGTAATCAGCCAAGTATGCCAAAGTTTCTGACTTTGTGTATGCTTCTTTCACTGCTGATAGTTTTTTAGCCATAAAATCTCTCTCAAGTTAATGTTAAACAAGTCGATCTGGGAGTCTCTAGGACTTCAGATCCCTAATACTCCTTAATTAGGAAGGCACACGATATCATCTTTTCAAGTAAAAAACAGCCCCTAAATTAAAAAAACACTGATTTTTATAGCTGGAATCGATGTGAACGAATTTTTGGGGCAATTTTGTTTATAAAAATGGAGGCGCTTTTCAATAGTGCTGACATTATGTCTGGAGCTTCAGCGTTTTGCCCTGTCGTTGACTGGTTAGGCGATGAAGTTTAAGCTAAATTAGTCCTTGTAAAATCACTGGAACTGCGGTACGATCTGCAACCTTTAAATTTTTGATTGGAGCGCTTAGCCAAATGTCAACATTCAACGCCAAGGCAGAGCAAGTACAACATAGTTGGTATTTAATCGATGCGACAGGGCAAACCCTGGGCCGTCTAGCCACTGAAGTGGCAAGTCGCCTACGCGGAAAACATAAAGCGATTTATACCCCTCATGTCGATACAGGCGATTATATCGTTGTGGTCAATGCCGAAAAAATCCGTGTAACTGGTAATAAAAGCACTGATAAGGTGTATCACGACCATACGGGGTACATGGGTGGTCTGAAATCAATTACATTTGAAAAATTGATTGCACGGGCGCCTACAAGCGTAATTGAACGTGCTGTAAAGGGTATGTTGCCGAAGGGACCTTTGGGTAGGGCAATGTTCAAAAAACTGAAAGTGTATGCGGGTAGTGAGCATCCTCATTCAGCGCAACAGCCGAAAACATGGGTTTTGGAGGACAGCAGTAAAGCTGCTTAATCAATGGTGAATTTTGTTTGTGCAAGTGCATGAACCTTTGTAATTAAAGAGAGACAATGTCATGGCAATGATTCAATATTACGGAACAGGTCGACGAAAAACAGCGACAGCAAGAGCTTTTTTACGGCCGGCTAAAGCCTTAGGTAAAGCAGCTAAGACCTCTGATGAGGGTTCTGGTGGAATTTCCATCAATGGCATTTCTTTGGATGATTACTTCCCACGTGAAACTTCTCGAATGATCGTTCGTGGGCCTTTCGTTGAAACCAATGTTCCTTTAGATCGTTTTAATATGCTTATTACGGTAAAAGGGGGCGGAGAAACTGGTCAAGCAGGCGCCGTTTGTCATGCGATCGCTCGTGCTTTAGTGAAATACGACGAAACCTTGAAAAAAGTATTACGAAGCAAAGGTTTTATTACCCGCGATAGTCGAATGAAAGAACGTAAGAAAGTGGGTAAACCTGGTGCTCGCGCTAGCAAGCAATTCTCTAAACGTTAATTTTTTCAGCCCGCTATCATTGCGGGCTTTCTTTCAAGTCTGGTATTAGCGCAATCTGCTCGGGAGTAGTAAATATGACAATGCTGAAGCGTTCTGTTATGACGTTATATTCTGGGGCTGCTGATATTCACAGTCATCGCGTTCGGATCGTATTAGCAGAGAAAGGCGTTACCGTTGACATATTAAATGTAGACCTCGATGAACCGCCCGAAGATCTTATTGCTCTTAATCCTTATAGTACTGTACCTACCTTAGTTGATCGCGAATTAGTGCTTTATAATGCCAATATTATTATGGAATATTTAGACGAGCGATTTCCACACCCTCCGCTATTGCCTGTATATCCTGTGGCAAGAGCAAAAAGCCGGTTGATGTTATATAGAATTGAAAATGATTGGTATAAGTTGGCGAATACGATAGAAACAGGACGTGGTGCAGCAGTAGAACAAGCTCGAAATGAATTAAGCGATAATTTGAAAAGTTTAGCGCCTGTTTTTGCAGAAATGCCTTACTTTTTGAGTGAAGAATTTTCATTAGTGGATTGCACGATCGGACCATTATTATGGCGATTGCCTCATTTAGGTATTGATCTGGGCAATCATGCAAAACAAGTTACGGCCTATGCTCAGCGAGTTTTTAAACGAGATACTTTTCAGGCAAGCTTGACGGAAACTGAGAGAGAGATGCGTGAAAAACATGTCGCCTAGTCGTCCCTATCTTTTAAATGCGCTCTACGAATGGATACTCGATAATCAGTGTACTCCCTATGTGGCTGTGAATGCTTTATACGAAGGTACTATTGTTCCGCAAGAATATGTAAAAGATGGGCAAATTATTCTT
>JAKORL010000127.1 GCA_029777855.1 Pseudomonadota bacterium | reverse complement strand
CATATAACGTTTCATACTTTTGTTTCCACAGTTTGAAAAATGGTGTTTTTGTTTAAAGCCAACCATTGTAATGCAATAATTGTTGCAGCATTATTAATAGTGCCATCTTCAATCGCATTAATCGCTTCTTGTGAGCGCATCGTGATCACTTGAATATCTTCATGCTCATGAGCTAGGCCGTGAATGCCCCCTGCATTTGAAGCATCTACTCGACCACAAAATAGCGTGAGATTTTCGCAACTTCCGCCGGGACTCACCCAATATTGGTACAGTTTTACAAGCTCTAGCAATTCAATGCCGGCTTCTTCATGGGCCTCGCGATGAATCATTGCTTCAACAGATTCATTGGGCTCTGTAATTCCAGCAACGAGCTCGGTCAACCAAGGATTCTGCTGGGATAGGGCACCGACGCGAAATTGCTGTATCAGCACCACTTCATCTCGAATCGGGTCGTAGGGCAACACAGCGCCTACGGGACGACGATAGAACAATTCTCGCTGCATTGTTTCGCTCCAACCACCTGCATAAAGTTTATGCTTCAGGCTCAAGCGTTTTATCTGGAAAAACCCATTAAAAACGTTTTCTTCACTGAGAATTTCCACATCATTTGATGTAAAAGAATTATGCTCGTTCATCCATTTTCCGCTGAAAGTATCGATGGGAAGCATTATCTCGATTATCATTATGATGCGCAAGTTTTCTAGTTCTATAGATGAGACGCGCCATCGACCTCCGCCAAAAGAGGAAAAAAATCCCATAATTTGCTATAATAATATAAAAGAGTGGGAGTGGTTATGAGTCAAGATAGAGCTGAGTTTATTCTGCCTAAAGCATTTGAGACGCTTGAGGAATTGAGCAGCATTCTCGATATCCCATTGGAAAAGTATGGGGCATTACTTAATGAAGACACCAAGCCTAATCAAAGAATTGCCCTATTAAAAGAATTGGCTGTTAATCAAAAAAAATTTGAAATGGCGTTTCAAGCAATTAAAGAAGCCAATACACCCGATAATGAAACAGCAACTAATGTTCTGCGAAAACTCGCAGTGAAGATTCAATATTGTGACATGCTTGCAAAAGGCAGTGTTCTCAAATCTGAAGTTGATCTTAAGCGGAAGACTTTACAAATTGCCCATATTGACCTCAAGCATACTGCAAAACGAGGTCTTGACTTAACGACTAGACATATGCAGGTGGTCAGCTCTAAAGCTGATCTTGTGTTTACATTGGTGAATCAGGCTGCAACTCAAGAAGCCTTCCATGCGATGGTAAAATCTACTGAAGCCAATGAAAGTGTTAATCCATTAGAAAATAAAACATCAAAACAAGAATCAATAGTATTGGACGATACAAAAAAACTTGTGAGAAAAATTCATAAAGATGAGGAGCACAGAGCTGATGAAATAACAGCCCTCAGTAAAAAAGAAGCAAAAAATGAAGTCGAAGAAGAAAAAAATGCTGCAGCTCTTGAGGCAAAGTTTTCTGAAGACCTTCAAGATCTAGGTCAAGAAAAAATTAAAAAGGGTGTCGTTAAGCTTTGCAAAACACTCCGGGGAAATGCTAAATCGACAAGTAAGGAGCATGCTGTATTTACTGCTATGGAAGATCTTTCTAGTAGATTAGCTAACATGAGCGCCAGGATGCCAAACTGCTTAATTAATCAAGATGAAGTTCAAATTGCTGGAGTTATTAAGGTAGATAATAATAATTCAAGATCTCTAAAACAACTCGAAAATACTGTGATAAAGTTTGAAAATAGTAAAGCACCAATATTGGCCTTAATTCAAGAAACAGGCCCCACAGGACACTCCATCGAAAGTATTTACCCTAACTTAGTTGCACAGTTAAAAAGTTTAAATGTAAATTCCCACAAAGATGGCCTGCGTGCAATCACATTTCTGAGAATGCAACGGGAAGTATTGAATGATCGAATAGCCAAAATGAGCGAGGGAAATGCTAAACCATCTGAAGAAGTAAAAAAATTGATAAAATTACGGGACGCTTTATATGCTTTAGAAATCAACGCAAATAGTGCAAATGAGGCAAGACAAGCACATGAAGCTCTCACAGAAATCATTTCTAAACACCACATAACCGAGGATAGTAAAAAAAAACCCGCGGGAATTCTAGATTTGGATAGCCACTGGACCACATGTACACTCGCTGATAACCAGAGCGCATTAAGAATGGCAGCGCTGGAAGCTATTGATTCAAAAATGAGCGCACATGACAATACTCCGATGTATGAACTGATCGAACTACGTCATCCAACGGAAATTAAAAAAGATTTATTACCTGCATTTTTAACCAACGTCACTACGGAAACGCTAAAGAGCTTTAAAACAGCTTGGGACGCTGGAATTGGCAAAAGTGGAAAAAATGAATTGGTTTCTAAATTTTGCAGAGCACTCATGGAAAAAATAGAAGCTCATCCAGAGTTAGGCCAGGTTATTTTTAATCAAAAACCAGACCAACCTAATTATGAAAAATTCAGAGATACGCCCACCACAGCCTCTTTTTTAAAAAAACTGAACAGTTTTTCTGATATTAATAATTTGGATGAAAGTGGTAAACATTTAAAGCCTGAAGTAAAAGAACGTTTAATCCGTGAAATGGCGTCAGAATTTTCTGCATTCATGATTCAATGTGGTTTTGATATAAATCATTTGAATAGCCATTTAGAAGCATTTTGCAATGAAGTTGAAAAAAGAATTATTGACTCAGCTCAAAGTGGAAAACCTATTGCCCAAATTAACGATTTTGAAATTGTGGGAAGAGGCTCTATTTCTGATCGAGTCGCTCAGGAAAATCGGGCCGAGATGATAAAATTAGCTTTGGATCAACTAAAGCCAAAAGAAGTTCAAAAAATCATCAACGAAGTTATATCTGATCCAGATATTTCAGCAATAGACCCTCAAATAGCTGCTTTGATTAAAGAAAAAGGTGTGGAGTGTCTGCATGAAGCTATTAAAGACCATTTTAATTTGGATCACAATGTTGTTGAAAGACTGGAATATAAAATTGAGCTAGCATGGGCGGCAAAGGGATCTTTGGCAGTTCAGGCGGCAACTCAAGCCGCTCGAGAAAATTTTGATATTAATACTGTAGACCCCGCTCTGAAACGAGCAGTGGTACACAGATTATCAGAAACGGTCCTGAAGGAAGCGGGGCTTTGCGCTCATTTAAGTCCTGATCAAAGTGGTGTAAATCGGATGTGCCTTTTAGTGAGCCGTGAAATTTCCACTGCCAGTGCCGCTTTAGTTGCATCTACTACACAGGAACTTGCTCAACGACAATCCGCTGCTGCAGAAGTAAAGCAGGGAAAAACAGCTCCCTTGGATTTATCGAATGTCACAAGACAACGATCACAGTCTAATCCGCAACCACCCCCCACACGTCTGAAAGAAGAAGCTAAAGTTGTAGTGGAAAGGGGCGCAGAAACTGTTCAGAAGGAAGTTCAAATGCCTCGTCAAGCCGAACTGGGCACTCCTCCTGCTGAACTGCGCACTCAGACGGCTGAACTGCGCACTGAAACTCGCCCACGCGCCAGATCAGTTGCTGCACCAGGACCTCGGGCTACAAGAATGCCTACGCAAGCGCCTCCAGAACCTCCAGCGCCGCCCCAATTACCTGCAGCAAGCTGGGCTAGACCACAGGGGCAAGGACCAAAACAAACTCAAGAGACAGCCCAAAGTCCACAAAAAGACGACACTCACGGTCATTCCGATCATTCCCCCAAATAGTTCTAAACTTTAGGAGGTTCGAGAGTCGTTTCTTCACTGGCATTTTTGCATACGATTAATCGTGAATCTTTTTTACGTTTTTGAATTAAACAGATGAATAGTTCACGACTTGGGAAAAAAAAGTGCGGACTAGAACGATTAATTACACCACCTAAGTCAAATCCAGGTGAGAGCACTTTTACATCCGCCTGCTTTTCTTCAGAGAGTGTTTGTATACTCATCTTGAATCTGGATTTGATGAAATCGAAACCCACTAATCTATTAATGCCCGATAACCTAACAAAACTGGCGAAACTGAACGCAGACACATTTTCATTATATTCACAGTGACGTTCAAATACGATGTTTTTTGTTTGATCAAGCACTGTAATATGTGCAGTTGTACCGATAGGGTCAATAGAAGCTACAACAATTTTTGTAGTAGGGGTTGTGCGCAAATCGACAATTTGACGCTTTAAATCAAATGTCCAAACTGATTCATCATGACACACTTTCCAGTATTTAACTTTACCCTCAATATCCGCCGTCGCAAATTCTCCAGCATTATCATTATTTTGATGCCCCTTTAAAATATCACACGCAACAATTTTGCAGGTGTGTTCACGGCAAGACTTTAAAGGTAATAAAGGTTTCTGTTTTCTTTTGCCTTGTTCTGCAGCAGGAATAGCAAAGAAATAGAATTTCCCTGTTAAATCTGCCGTTAGGAGATGACCATCAAGTACAGAAGCTGAGGTCAGAGTGCCATCGAGTTTCGAATAACTACACACGGGTTTGGCCGTGGCTTCACTCGGGTTATTACGGTCATCTTTCTGAATCGTTATAAAATCACCGACTCCAACCTTGAATAATTTAAGCTTTTTTGATTCATCTGCAATGACAATATAGGGACCTAATTTCTGAACAGCGACAGCCACCTTTTTTGTAGGCAATGTAATGTATTCATAATAAGCTTTGTGCAAAGACCATGCGGGAT
>JAKORL010000126.1 GCA_029777855.1 Pseudomonadota bacterium | reverse complement strand
CCCAAATGTGGGGGCTTCATTTAAAGTTTTAAAAGAACATATGTTTCGACTAACCAGGTGGTTTGCTTAGGTTCGAGTCCTAAATAGTCAATTAATTAATTTTAAGGAGGATTTTAACATGGATACTGAAGAATTAAGAGATTACTTAAAAGAGAATAGCAATATCGAGAATTTGTTTACTAGCAAATGCCTGCAATATTTGACCGAAAAAAATAACCAACGTTCTCTGGATAAACGTTGGCCACAGGAAAGAATCGATCGTGAAGCAGCTAATATGTATTACAAATTTTTGGTAAATATCCACGATAAGATCAGCAGTAATTTTAAGGGACTTGCCAAACATGATCCTAATAAGTGGCGACACTTTATTTCAGTTAATGAAGCACTAGATTATTTGGAAGAGTCAGTAGTATACGATTAACCAACTGGTAATTAGAAATATTGGCGAACTAGTAAGTGTAATAATCATTATGAAATCGAAATAGCGCATCCCAACTAATCAAATTTGGGATACGCTATTTTTGCCACAAGACTTTATAATTTACCATTTAGAACGGATTCTTTCAACTTAATAGCATAATTTTTATTAATATGAGCGTAATGTCAAGGGCAGTTTAAAAATGTAGGTTTTCGGCAGAAAGAAATGTAGGTTTTCGGCAGTTACTTGAGGCCACGTAATCGGTAAGATTTACCAGTGATCTTCACTACGTGAACATGATGAACCAAGCGATCGAGAATGGCTGCTGTCACAGTTGGGTTCTGGAAAATATCAACCCAAGCGGATAGATCACTATTGCTGGTAATGATCGTTGAATGCTTTTCATAGCGGGCATTGACTAGCTGAAATAAGAGGTTAGCTTCTTGGTGACCAATTGGCAAATACCCAATTTCATCAATAATTAATAGGTCATAGCGCGAATAGCGGCTTAGAGATCGATCAAGCAGTCCTTTTTCGTAAGCTGCTCTCAATCTAATCAACAGCTCATGACAATTAATAAAGAGAACCCGACAGCCCTGTTTACAGGCCTCAATCCCAATACTAATTGCCAAGTGGGTTTTACCGACTCCCGGATTGCCAATAAAGATTAAGTTTTCAGACTTTTCCATAAAAGCCAGATTCTGGAATTCCAGAACCTCTTGGCGATTAATACTGGGTTGAAAGCTAAAATCAAATGTATCTAGGGATTTTGTATTGGGGAACCGAGCACGGCCAATGGCCCGTGCAATCTGACCTTCGTGTCGATTCTGGAGTTCCGAATTAGTTAAATCAATTAGCGCCTCAGTTAATGACAGATTATCAGTGTGAATTTGATCAAGGTAATTCGGCAAGTATTCACGGATTTTGTTTAACCCTAAGCGCTCAAGATTATTTAAAAGAATTTGATTATTAGTGGTCATGGTAGCCTCCTATAAGTTGTCGTAATCAGTCATATGTTCACGAATGTAAGCTGAAATGTCTTCATCTGTCCGCCCTTTAAGCAAATCAGATTTGAGGATATTGAACTGATCTTGGGGGTCATAATTCAGCGAATTGGTGGTTATGGAGTGCGTACGAATTTCTTCTCCGTTATAATAAATGTGGATGCGCTGCTCATCATTGGAGATTTCAACAGCAACCGTACAACCAATGTATCGCGGATCTACTGAGTACTTACATTTGCGGAAATTGATCATGGCCTCCTTCGAAACGACACGGGTAATGTTTTCTTCGAAGTATGGTTCAAGGAGATTAACTGGAACGCGATGAAGGTACTCTTTTTCTTCGTCTAACCATTTCAGGTACGGGACTTCGTCCGTGGCCTGCGAAGTTTCATGATTTAGATCATCTCGGAGCATATGAACTAGTTCGATTAGCTCAGTTCCATCAGCAAATTCAGTATTGTATGGCCGTAAACGTTCAACCGTGCGAGCAAGGGCTTCAACTGCACCTTTAGTTTGTGGTCTGAATGGTCGACAAGCAATTGGTGTGAAACCGGCATCTTTACAGAATTCGTGGAACCGTTCGTTAAAGACAGCGTGGCCAAACTGGGATTTTGTATGATCCACAACGGTTTTCATATTATCAAACCAGATTTCCGTCGGAATACCTCCGGTATGAAGGAAAGCGTCGTGTAAGCAAGAAAAGAGGGTATCTTGGCTCCGATCAAAGGTTAGTGTCATATATTTGAGTTTTGAATAAGGCAATACATACAAGAAAATATTGAATTTAAACAGCTCACCCTCGCTGCTCACTAGGGCCATTTCTTCTTTCCAGTCAACTTGAGCAGAGAGACCAGGGGAATGTTCAATCCGAATGGTAGCTTTCTTAACTCGTTCTCGGCGGGTTTGGCGACAATAATCTTTCACGAGGGTATAGCTGCCGGTAAAGCCCTTCTTCTGGATAAATTTAAAAATTGAAGCAGCCGAACAATTTAGTTCAAGCTTTGAATCGATGGTTTGCTTGAATGGATCCAGTAAACTTGGCCGTTTCGGTCGACCACTTGGTCGGCCCTTAAGTCCAGCTTTGACTTCCTCATAGGCTTTCTTAACGGTTCGATAATCAACATTATATTGCCGGGCAATCTCGGCGAAGTTAGGCTTAATATTTTCAGTCACGTAAATCGTCACTCCTTCTCTTAAATCACGTCTCACATCAAATTCCTCCTACACTCTGATGTGATTCATGATACAAAAAATGTAGGAAAACCAACAGTTCTAACCTGCCGTTTTCCTACATTTTACGGGTGCCTTTTACATCGTGAATTTCATCTTGATAATTATTACTTTGAGCTTGATCTGTTTTTGTAGAGGCATATAAAGCCGTAACAGTGTATTTTTTAGCTGCAAGGTCCCGTTTTGTAGCTTGAATCGTATACTTCCAACCAT
>JAKORL010000125.1 GCA_029777855.1 Pseudomonadota bacterium | reverse complement strand
AGCATTGTAGAACTGACATTACGATATAGTTCCGTATCATTACCGGTTCCTGCCCGATTAATCACATCCTTCATCGCGGCGATTGCATTATCATATAAACGAGTTATCAAGCCACTCTGACTTCTCTTCTCCTTAAGCTCCTCTGCCGTCAATTGGCTTTCAGACTTCAACGCTAATCTACGATCCGGTGTTTTAAATAAAAGTTCCATGACACTATCAGCATCTTTTTCAATCGCCTGCGTTAGTTTCACAGAATCGATAACTAATTTACCACCCCGCGAACCACTGGCATAACCCTCAGTACTTATTCCTATATTAGTTAAATGATTATATTTTCCGGTTACACCAGCTACTGCTTCATATAATCCTTCACGCATGGAGCGCAACATTTTTTCTAATAACATATCATTCTTCAGCAACCCACTCTTCGCTTTTTCTTCCCACATTTCAATCTGCTTCTCGCTCATCTCTTCCCGTTGCTCATCTGTTAGGGGCTTATAATCGCTATAGCGTTTGGCACTTAATTCCGCATTGAGCTTATCGATCATCTCATTATATTGCTCCACAAAAGCTGTAACCTTTTCATAAATCCCGCTAACATTAGTATCTACCTTAATCGTAGTTGTCCCTGTTTCCTTCAAGGTTATCGTCAAATTATTAACTAAAACTGTATTGGTACTTTGGGTTATCCCTTTCGCTGCACCAAAATCAATGAGCGCGTCCTCCCCGGCATAAGTCGTGTTATCAAGCAAGTCCTGAGAAACACCCTCTGCATCCACATATTGTAGTTTTAATTTATTTTCGCTGCCGGTAATAAATTTGCCGCCACTGGTAAGGGTGCTGTTATCAATAATCGAAATGGTACTATTAGCCCCTGTCTGAATTGTCTGTAGGAAAAAGCGATCCAAATTATAATCATAAACAGCCTTGACTCCAATATCAGCCTGGTTGATTTCATTAACGATATCATGTATGGAAACAAATTCTAAATTAGTCTTATTAATATTTACAGAACCTTGATCTGTAGTAATCGTAAAATCAAGTGTATCATCAGCTGATAATCCAAACTGCTCCACCAAATTATCTATACGCTCACCTACGGAGATAGTCTCACTGCTGGCAGCGGACCAATTACTAGCCAGTCGAATCACCTTTAAATCATATGTACCTTGCACGGCTCCGGAATAAGCCTTAACATTGGCGAT
This sequence comes from Pseudomonadota bacterium, assembly GCA_029777855.1. GTDB lineage: Bacteria > Pseudomonadota > Gammaproteobacteria > JAIEPX01 > JAIEPX01 > JAIEPX01. The sequence goes on along the minus strand of JAKORL010000125.1, from coordinate 578 downwards.
AGAGCTGTTACTTACTGAAGCGGTTTTCACCCAATCCAGACTATTAACACTGGTATTAAACAAAGTCCCTGAAGTAGTAGTTTGCGATAAACCCAAACTCTTTTTGGAATCAAGAATAAAATTCGCTACCAGCCTGTTCAAATTCTGATAACTTTCCTGACGCCACTGCAATAGGGTTTTGTTTTGCTCCACCACATCTACTCTTTTTCGCTCGGCCTTCATCATATCCGCAACAAGCTGATCAATATCCATGCCCGAGGCCAGACCACCTATACGCAGACTACTCATCACTATCACCTCTCTGCTTTTAAAAGAGCTATTAATTAGTAAAAGTATTCCTTTAACATTTCTTTAAACAGTTTCATCAACGAGTAAACCGGCTAGTTCTAACATATGAGCAACCATATCCAGGATTTTTTCCGGAGGTATTTCACGAATAACCTCATCATCCCGATAAACTTTGACCATAATCTCTTTCGTTTTTTCATGAATTGAAAACTCCAGATGCGTATTATAAAATTGAAATTTTGCATTGGCCTTTTCTATTGCTTCAATTACTTCTTCTTCTGAAATCTCTT
>JAKORL010000009.1 GCA_029777855.1 Pseudomonadota bacterium | reverse complement strand
TGGTAAATATCTAAAATTAATCAGTACTTTAATAATCTGAAGCAGACACCAGCGTTCATACAATAATGAAATATGAACGAGTCCGATTGATTCGATGCGATCAAGAGCAAGAAGAATTTCATCATCATTGATGCCGGAACCCTTCTTGATTTTCATGGATTCAATATGAATTCCTTGGTATGCTGGATTTTGAACATAGGTCATCGTATTGGGAAAGCGCGAATCCATCTTAACTTTCTCTTTTGAAAATTTTTTCAATGCAGCATTGAGCAATGGAAGCTTAGGCAATAATTCATCAATGAGAGACTTCAAGTTTAATCGTCTTGAATCAAGAATTTCACAGTGCTTCCTAATTGATTCCAGTTCACGTTTTTGTTGCTGCTTTTCATCAAAATTCAGAGGGCGAACCCAGTTTTTTCGTTCTAAATCAACAAACTGTTCTTGATGATCTAATAATCGTTGTGCTAATTTTACTGATTTGAGTAGTACAAAACTTGTAATTTTCAAAAACCAATATCTTATTATTGTTTTGTTCGTAGATGTAAAAACCTCTCTGTAACCAATTTCGCCGTATATCTCGAATTCTCGACCTAAAAAACTGTCGATCTCTTTGCTAAATACATCAAGATCAATTGTTGCAAATCCATCTACAAAATCAGGATACCAATCATTATTAATGGTTTTATATTTTATATAATATACAGTTGGAAAATCTAGGTCATTAATATTTTTATCAATTTTAACATGAAGAAATTTGCATATGTATCCTCCTCGGGATCTGTTTTTTCTAGATAGATCGAGTGGGAGTAAATCGGCAATTCTTTCATTATATTTATTTGTATCATCTTCCATAGTAAGAATTGCTTTTTCTGTATCCTTCAAATCATGTATCACCGCATCTTTGTTAATTTTCTTTTGATCAGAAAAGGTAGTCAGACGCTGCTGATGCGCATGCAAATTTCGCTTCAAAGAGCGCTCCTGACTGGCGGCGACAGCGCAAAGCATCATAGTGATTTGATAAATTTTTCGAACAGCATAGTGCGCATATCTATTCTCAGGAACATCCCACGATTCAATATAGGCACGACTCGTCAGCAAGCGAGCGTTACCACGGGTTGCCAACTCCATAAAGGTTCGTGGGACTGGTCTGACAGATTTTCTAGGTCTTAGTTGTTGCACCTCCCGCAGTTCCACTTTCGGATTTTCAAGTAACAATTCAGTACATTCGATGAATTTCGAAATTGCTAGTAAAGTTGTTTTATCTAATAAAGTGCGCTCGTTATGCTGAACTGGTGCATTGATGTAACTGGATTGATCAAAAATGAGTTCAAGAAAATCGGTTTTAAAGTCTAACAAGTACTGCTCAAGTTGCTGATGTGTAAATGTTGATGTAGATATATTGACGCGACATACTAGCGCGCCAATTTTAATCTGGACTTCTCCCACACCCCGATAAATGTCTGAACACCAGTAGCCATTTTTCTTGTCCCAAGTCTTTCCCTCAACCCACCACTGGTGACCAGTGTCCGGTGCCGTGACTGGGCGTAAGGCAATTGATGTTCCGTCCCCCAGTTTGACGTGTGGAATATCTGTAGTCTGACTTTCAAGACGAATGGCAAACTGCCCTGCGCTCCCATCATTAATACTGCTAAAACAGACAATATCAATTTCCACGGTGTTGTCGTCAATCGATTCGATTGCAAGGGCATCGTCTGACACCTTAATGCTATTGGCTGTCTCCCGATTTTGCCAATCTACTTTAATATATTTGGCTTCCTGAATGCGACCCATGGCTTACGACCAGTAGTTGACGATAAGGTCGTTCGCTTTTGCTTTGTTTGCAATTGACCGCAAGGCCTTTTTCACCGAGAACTCCTCATCAAAGGTCTCATCAATTTCAAGACTTTTGTCGATCTCTGCCGCTAAAGAAAATAAGAGGTCAAGCTTGGTGACATTTTCTCCCAGCTGTTTGCTACCATCAAATGTGAGCTTTGGCAAAACCTTATGCAGCACGAAATTATTTATAGCAATGTCAGTATTGTCATTAAACTCAGAGAAAATACTGATGTAGTTCAAACCTTGCCGAATAGTTCGTAAACCAAACTCCACACCCATTGGATAAAAATAATCTCTATTTAATCCAATAAATCGCTGGCAGAAAGGGTGCTTTAGATCAAACTTTGGGTAGGGCGTTCGTGTACCCAGATCGGCGATGTCTAACTCCAATGGTTGGCCGACATCCGTAAAGCCATAATTTGACACTTGGTCGATAATAGGTTGCCAATCTGTTAATAATGGACTTTTAAACTTCATCACATGAGCGCGATCAAGAATTTTAGGTGAAAGATAGTGGGTTGTCTCATCAATATTGATCGCGCCTATGATTCTGACATTTGATGGAAAGTGTAAAGACGAGGGCGTGTTCAACACGCCCGCAAGCATTCTGCGAATATCTGCATGATATTTAATCAACGAATCCTCTTCACCAAAACCGAATGCTAATCTTAATTCGGCGTTGATTTCCTCGTCCTGTAACATTTTTACGAAATTGAGTGAATCGTCTTTGGGATAACGATCCTTTGCCGTGCGTATGATGTCTATGACTTGCCG
>JAKORL010000124.1 GCA_029777855.1 Pseudomonadota bacterium | reverse complement strand
TGTTGATTAGTCTTCTAACCTTGTTCCCGTCAGCCGGGCAAGGGACAGTGCTAGCAGGTCAGTTTGACTGGGGCGGTCTCCTCCTAAAGAGTAACGGAGGATTGCGAAGGTTCCCTCAGCCCGGTTGGCAATCGGGCCATAGAGCGCATTAGCATAAGGGAGCTTTACTGTGAGACCTACAAGTCGAGCAGTTGCGAAAGCAGGCTAAAGTGATCCGGTGGTTGAATGTGGTATCGCCATCGCTTAAAGGATAAAAGGTACTCCGGGGATAACAGGCTTATACCGCCCAAGAGTTCATATCGACGGCGGTGTTTGGCACCTCGATGTCGACTCATCACATCCTGGGGCTGTAGCAGGTCCCAAGGGTATGGCTGTTCGCCATTTAAAGTGGTACGTGAGTTGGGTTTAAAACGTCATGAGACAGTTTGGATCCTATCTGTCGTGGGCGCTGGAGATTTGAGAGGAGCTGCTCCTAGTACGAGAGGACCGGAGTGGACGAACCTCTGGTGTTCCGGTTGTCATGCCAATGGCATTGCCGGGTAGCTATGTTCGGAAGGGATAACCGCTGAAAGCATCTAAGCGGGAAGCCTCCCTCAAGATTAGATCTCCCTGGACATGTTAATGTCCCTGAAGGTCCGTCAAAGACTATGACGTTGATAGGCACGGTGTGGAAGTGCAGCAATGCATGCAGCTAACGTGTACTAATTAACCGTGAGGCTTGATCATATAACCCAAATCGTTTCATCAAATGAATTGGGAATATTAATTATCGGTATTCTTGCGCCTTTATTCATTCATACACCAAAGACAAGCTACGGAAACGTAGCAACCAGTTTCCTGGTAGTCATAGTAGGTAGGAACCACCTGATCCCATTCCGAACTCAGAAGTGAAACTGCTTTACGCCAATGATAGTGTGGGGCTTCCCCATGTGAAAGTAGGTCGTTGCCAGGATTTTAAATGTAAAAGCCCCGGAGAGTTTGACTCTTCGGGGCTTTTTTACTGTAGTTAAATATGCAAGTATGCATTCTTTTGCTTATAATGTTCTGTCTAATAACAAGTGACTAAGATCATGCATGACTCTCGAGATTTAATCTTTTTGTTCAATGAATTGTTTGAGCTGAGTGAGAATACGATATTGGTTGGTAATGGGGATGAGCCTTTGTATTTACCCTCTGATAAAAGCAATTCTAAAAATCGTGTCATTTTTACTCGCGATTATTTTGCAAGTGCTTTGCATGAAGTTGCGCATTGGTGTATTGCAGGCGATGAACGACGAAAGTTAGTTGATTATGGCTATTGGTATTATCCGGAAGGTCGAAATGCAGAGCAACAAGCATTATTTCAGCAAGCGGAGATTAAGCCACAAGCAATAGAATATGTATTTTCAAAAGCTTCGAGATTTCCTTATGTAGTCAGCATCGATAATTTCAGTAAAGAGGAAAATACTTATCGCGAATCTTTTACAAAAAAAATTATAGAACAGGCGCAACATTATTTGACTCACGGTTTGCCAAAAAGAGCCGGCATTTTTCAGGCAAGATTGCTTGATTTTTACCAATACATGGAATTGTCGTCGTATCTTTAGTTGTTAGTACTTTATGAGAATCGTAATCATAATTAAATGGTTTGTTCACTGAAAATGCTAGCTAATGTTAGAAATTTACGTTAATAATAATTCTCCTTGAAACATTTGGTATAATGTCAATTTAATGGAAGTTTCGTGATTCAGTTTTTAAACCGCATATTTTAAATTATTTTGCGATTTCGTTACGAAAAATACAACGTGTAACTATAAAGAAATAGCACTTCAGTAAAATATTAGATTAATAAAGATGACGATTCTTCAAAAGAACTAACAACTAAAGATGCGACGATGATCCCTTGATAAAGGTGGGTATCTTAATCAGAAAAATCTAGCAAGTCGATAATAGTGGTAGTAAACTAGAGTTAGTACTGACAACTTAAGACACTATGATTGGGAGGGGTGGTATATGAATTTGGGTGATTATATTGGAAACATCGTTATTTCGAGTCTAGTTGGATCATTTTTTGGTTTTTTAATCACTATTTATAAGAATTCTTCGAAGAATAAACGAAAATATCGGTATCATCAGTTGGATAAATTGTATGGCCCAATATATGCATTAATTTTGCAATATCAGCATCATATGAAGACTATTGATAATATCTTAAATAAAGTTGTGAAAGGGGATAGGCTCGCGGCTATTCATACTAATGATTCTGATGATAATGTTGGTATAGTTAAAACTTGTGCTGAGAAATGTTTAAACTGTTCAGAAAGAATATTTGAATTGCTAACGTCAAATATAATGTACGCTCGAAAAGAGGATATTGCCACAATGGAGGCGTATGTAAAAAAATATTGTGACTCTATTACTATTGATAACTCAAGTGAAGCATCTACAGTAATTTCAAATTATTTGGAAAGTGCTGAAGTACCCAATAATTTTATTAATGTCATTAAAAATGGTTATAAAGAGTTAATGTCAAAAATTATTTAAAGCATCGCAGGATAGTCATCGCCGGTTGTCGCAGTTGTCGTCGTATCTTTAGTTGTTAGTAATGTAAGAGAATCGTCATCATAATCTGTTGGTTTATTCAACAAACATGCTATCTTATACTAGAAAGTTACGTTGATATAGCGCAGAGGTCAGATCTTTGCTTGACACATTGCGGATTTCTCAGGCTCAATGATCTTTGATTTAAAGCCCCCTACGAAACAGCGGGTCATCTGTCCTAATAATTTAACTGAGACTAGGGGTGAGATCTGACTCTATTGGGATTAAAATTCGAATGAACTATATTTATTTTGAGTAGAAAAAGAAGTTGCAATATGGATGTTTCTAAATTTCTTGGTAAGGTTTTAGGTATTTATCTATTACTTGTCAGTACAGCTTTTTTGGTCAATATGTCTCAATTCGCTGACTTGGTTAAGCATTTAATCAACGATCCACCACTAATGTTTGTTACAGGGTTTTTCACTCTAATTATTGGCATCTTGCTTGTGGTTAGCCACAATATTTGGCAATAGAATTGGCGCTTAATCATCACGCTCTTTGCCTAGATCACATTAATTAAAGGGTTGAGCCTTATTTTCTATCCGCACTTCATCGATAGTGTTTCACTGCTATTTATCGAAAACTCTATAGTTGCATATGTTGCAGGTGTTTTGATTTTATTTTAGGCTTAATATTAATTTATTCTGGAATGATAAAATAAGTTTTTCCATTTAATAATGCGATAATTGAGTTTGCGTGCTGACTAGAATTGAGCATTATGTTCTGATCGGAATAACTCGTTTGGAGATTGGCACCTTTTAGGAGTGGGTTAATAACCCAGGTAAATCTGTATCCTATGGGGTTATTGGAGAGTATTCAAATCGGTCTTGCTATTGCGTATGTTTTTCATCTCATAATCGATTGTTTTATTAGTTATCAAATGGTTTGATAATAGCTACTCAGTAAATTTCTAAAAAACAGTACTGATTTAGATATAAAATCTTGTGTTTCTAGTGAAAGTATGCCACAATGGCTCATAAATGTACTTTCGGTCATGTTTAATTGATTAAAATAATTATCCGCCTAGACTGAATTTGGAGCCAATAGTTCCAATAGGCTGGTTTAGGAGAAGAGTTATGCCATTTGATACCCTTGGGCTGTCGCCTGAGTTAGTCCGTGTTGCTGCAGAAAAAGGTTACAAAGTTTCAACCCCCATTCAACGTCAAGCAATCCCACCAATTTTAGCGGGTCGTGATATTTTAGCAGGTGCCCAAACTGGTACTGGAAAAACAGCGGCGTTTGCTTTCCCGATTTTGCAATTGATGAGCCAGAATGCGAAAGCTATTAAGACGCGTAAAGTTCGTGTACTTGTGCTGACACCAACACGCGAATTAGCAGCGCAAGTTGATGAAAGTTTTAAAACCTACGGTGAATATTTGCCCTTTAAATCGTTTGTAGTTTTCGGAGGAGTGAGTATTAATGTGCAAATGGAAAAATTGCGCAAAGGTTGCGATATTTTAGTCGCGACACCAGGGCGATTATTAGATCATGTAGAGCGTCGTTCGGTTGATTTATCTAATGTTGAGATTTTAGTGTTAGATGAAGCTGATCGCATGTTAGATATGGGATTTATTCGTGATATTCGTAAGATTATTGCGATACTGCCGAAGCAGCGACAAAACCTGATGTTTTCAGCAACATATTCAACTGATATTAAAGCACTCGCCGACAGTATGCTTAAATCGCCGGTTACTGTTGAAGTTGCGCAGCGTAATTCAACCGCAGAAAACATTGAGCATTGTGCGCACACCGTTGACAAAACTGCGAAAGCTAAATTGCTGTCTTATTTAATTGGTTCACGAAATTTAAAGCAAGTACTCGTATTTACTCGTACAAAACATGGGGCAGATCGTTTAGCGAAACATTTAGCACAAGATGGTTTGAAATCAGTAGCCATTCATGGCAATAAAACTCAAGGGGCACGAACGCGCGCTTTAGCAGAATTTAAAGAAAATAAAGTACGTGTGTTAGTCGCTACAGACATTGCTGCACGTGGTTTGGATATCGAACAACTTCCGCTAGTTGTCAATTTTGATTTACCGATGGTACCGGAAGATTATGTTCATCGTATTGGTCGAACTGGTCGAGCAGGTAACCAAGGCGAGGCGATTTCGCTAGTGAGCATAGATGAGAATCGCTTATTAGCTGATATCGAACGTTTGCTAAAACGTAAAATTCCGCAATCTGTTATTCCCGGATTCGAGCCCGATCTTACTATCAAATACCAAGCGCCAGTTAATCATCGCAATAAAAGACCCACACCACGTCCTAAGGGGGGCGCTGGCAAACGCCAAGGCGGATGGCAGAGCGCCTCGCCTAAAAGCAGTGGCCGTCGCGGTCGTTCAAACGGTCGAGGGTAGGTATTGTCGATTGTCGCGATTGTCGTCGTTTCTTTAGTTGTTAGTACTTTAAGAGAATCGTGACGGTTATTCGTTAGTTTATTTATCAAGAATGCTACCTTATACCAAAAAGTTAGGCTGAGAATAATTATCCAAGATGATTTTAGTATGATTATTTTCCGTAGTTTTGGATTGATGAACAGTTTATTACGCGGTTTTTAATTAGAAATTTTAAATTTTTTTTTCAAACTATTTTGTAATTTCGTTCCACTAATATTGCCTTGTATCTATATATAAATAGTGGTTTTAAGATTATATTAAATTATAAAATATGATCATTTTTCAAAAGTACTAACAACTAAAGATGCGACGACAGAGGTTGTTAATGGTAAGACTTTTCTAAGGCATATAGTTCCATTTCGCACAGTGCGACTAAGGATCTCAAGTTAGGAGAAGTTAACAATGCCTTTTCAAAATTACTTAAAGCTAGGCTGATTGCTGGATATTTACAGTTAGATAGGTAGTTGGTGATTTCTATAATCTTGTAACCACCGGCATTTCTGCTTAAGTATATAAAAATTGATCGAGGGATGTTCATATGTCCGCGGCGTGATTTAGACAATTCATGAATTGGAGCGCCAGTAACCTTTTCAACAACATGAAGAACTTCTTCAAAAGCATATTTTTGAGAAAATATATTGATGTATGAAATCTCTTGTGAGTCAGTTTTTTTACATTCGATTTTTTCAATGAATTTATCAGTTGCTAAAATTGGCCTTGTTTTTTTTGAAGAATAAAAATCTTGTATGGCTTTCTCATTGCCGGCATTAGTATATTTTTTAAGTCGAATTGAAGGATTATCGTCCTGAAAGTAGTCGTATATAAAATCCGTGTATAGCCAAGATGGTTTGGTTTTAGAGCCAATATAGTATGGGTAGCTAGACCATGAGTAATCTTCAAGATCCCTAATCATTCCTGCTTCGAGGGGATTTAAATGAATGTATCGTGAAACTTGTAATAGATACTCATCGTGGTCTATCAAAATTGCTTTGTAACGCCCACGAAGTAATGGGCCATCTCTTGACATGTTCTTGTTAAAACTCTTGGTGTAGACGCTATCGAGATATTTCATTGCGGAAGGTAGGTTGGGTTCCGGTGTGCGTATAAGAAGGTGATAATGGTTTGTCATTAAGCAATAGGCATGTATTTCTATCTTATAAATGCTCGAGATTTTATTCAATAAATCCAAAAAAAGCTTATGATGCTTTTTCTTTAAAAATATGTTCTGCCGATTGGCTCCACGATTCATTACGTGGTACCAAGCGCCTGGGTATAAAATGCGTAATTGTCTAGTCATAATACGAAATGCTATCAGGAATTTTATTTTGTAAATATACGGGTTTTTTAAAAATATTCTTGGATATTTTTGCTGCCTTTAAAGGTATTGCGAGGTCAATATCCGCTAAAAAATAATATACTTATTGCGCTAATGAGTTCATTTTAATACGGTTTTTTCAGAAGTACTAACAACTTGAGATGCGACACCCTCTTGAGGTGAGGCACCTTACATGTTATAAATAATTATGTCTAAAACCTATCAATTTTATTTGCCCTTAATTACCTGCATTAATTGTGTCACTGGTATAAAAGAGGCGCTCAAACGCTTGCAGGCTGAGAAACCTGAGCTTGATATTACTCATTATACTGTAGACCTTTCGATAAAGACCGGCACTATCACTGTCAAAGATGAGTCATTAGATGATGTTATGGTGCGTAAAATTGTCAAAGATGCGTTGGAAGATAGCGGTCATGAGGTGGAAAGTTTCATACTCGATCCAAAGGTTGTGGAGGAATTAAGAAGGAAGCGAATTCGTAAGCATATCATCAAAGGTGTGACAGGCTTGGTTTGTGGTCTGTTTATTATGGCTCTGATGATGTCTGGAATTACGATTCCGTTTTTTGCCATGGTTATCATTATTGCGTCGGGCTCTTTACTTACGTTATTTATCGGTATCGATTCTTATTGGGCAGCCATTAAAAATCTTTTTAAAAATGGGCGCTTGACGATGGACACGATGTTCATGGTGAGCTCACTCACAGTTATTGGCGCTTCGATTGCGAGTATTTTTGTACCCTGGTCGCCCATGATAATAGAATCCGGATTGATAATTTTAGGCTTCCGTCAGTTGGGGGATGCCATGATGGAATCCTTGGAAAAAAAAGCAGCACTGGGAGTTGTGTTTACTGATCGAGCCGTTAAAAAAGTAAGGAGGAGTGTGGGTAGTGGCTGGGAACAAGCTAAATCGAGTCAACTGCGAGTGGGAAATATTATTCAGGTGATGAGTGGTGAAGTCATCCCGGTGGATGGTACTTGTGAAACTGAAAGTACGCATATCCACGCCACCATCAAAACCGGAGATCCACTTCCAATCCCTATTAAAAAAGGAGAAGAAATATTAGCTGGAATGATCGTGCCAAAAGAGGTTCCTTTTATCAACCTCAGAGTTGATCGTATCGCTTCTCAATCGAATCTTGCTCGGCTTGCAAATAAAGTTGAGCTTGCCAAGGCTGAGCAGGCGCCATTGCAGGATGCTACTGTTAAAATTACACAGTATTTTGTCCCTGGGGTTTTTTTGTTAGCACTAATTTCAGGAGTGCTGGTCGGTGTTTTTTTTACAGTGACTTGCGCGATTCTGTGTGCGATTTCTGTTTTAGTTTCACTTTGTCCGTGCATTTTGGGTTTGATTGCTCCGCGCGCTCTCAAAATGGGGTTGTCTAAAGCAATTGATCACGGAATCCAATTTAAAAGTGAAAAACATTTACAGCTCGCAAATGATATTAATGTCGTGTTTTTTGATATGCACGGTACTCTTACGAAGGGGAAGCCTGAGGTCACTGCTGTTCATTTTTATTCGGAATCAGCTACATCATCTAAAAAAATTTTTCGCATATTGGCTGAAATTGAAAAAGATTTTAATCATCCTATTGCAAAAGCTATTCATCAGTATGCGTTATCGAATTCTGAAGGTTCTGAGAGTGTCAATCTTATTAAATCCCCTCAACAGCATCACTCCGGAGTTGCCGCTATTGTCGATGACGAAAAATATTGTATTGGAAATCGAGATTTTATTTCGATTCATTTTCCTAGCTTGTTAAATGAAATTAAAATCGCACCGACTAGTTTCGAACAAGTGATTTATGTCGTCAAAAATGGAATCTTGCTTACTCATATTAAAATAAGAGATCCTTTGCGCGACGATGCAAAATTTGTTGTCGAAGAATTACAAAGGCAAGGTAAAACGGTTGGAATTATTTCGGGGGCTGCTCAGGAAACAGTTGAGCGTTGTGCGTTTGAATTAGGAATTAAGGGCCATGTGTATGGTGGGAAAAATTCTGAGGAAAAATTCGCGATTATCGAAGAATTCCAATCACAGAATAAAAAAGTAGCGATGGTGGGTGATTCAGAGAACGATACTTTCCCGATTAGTCGCTGTACATTAGGAATAGCGGTAAAATCTGCGTCTTATCATCAAACAACTTTAGATGAAGCTGGAGCAACAATTGACAATGCTTCTTTGCTTCCGGTGCTTGCTGCGTTTGCTGTTTCTAAGCAAACAGTTGAGAGTATAGTCGACAATCTTATTTTGAGCCTCACTTATAATACGGTTATGTCGTTGATTTGCGGTGGTGTTTTGTTGCCTGTAGCTGGATTTGTTTTAAATCCAGTAGTGGGTGCAGGATTAATGGTCGCTTCTGCTGTAATGATACTTCTCAATCAATATCGACTTTCTCTCCAAGAACTCCCTTATGAAGCTGGTTATTCGAAATTAATGGATAATCTTGCTCAGAAAAAGAAATATAATTCCATTTACAGTGAGCTGGGGCATCACTCACTTAAACAAAGTGTTGGTAAAGATGATTCAATTGAACAAGTATTAGAAGAAGTAAATTTTTTACCTACGTCTACAGAGATGAAAAATACAGTACAAATGACTTTTCCTTTGAGGTCAGAGCTTGATGAATCTCAACTCAGGGAGCAAGGTGAGCAAGGCTGTAGCATCTTGAGTTGTTAGGGTGTCGCATCTCAAGTTGTTAGATGTTTTTGAGTTTTCAAGAGTATTTAAAGTGAATTTGCTCGTAATAATAATGATATTAAATGATAACAGTTGAGATATCACAGTATGAGATGATGATAATATAACTTTTTGAAGATATTAAATTGGATAATAAATTAGATCAGATTGTTTCAAATTTGATATCAAAATTACAAAACCTCTGAGAGCTCAAGATGCGACGCCGTGTTCTTTACTTTCAACTAAAAAATAATAGTGTTATTACAATAATGAGTTCATTTTGATGCGGATTTTTCTGAAGTACTAACAACTTGAGATGCGACACCTTGGCTAGTGACCACACCTTGGCATTGTGGCGCTTGATGAAGCTCGAGTAAGGTGGTGACTTTTTGCACTTGTGCACAATCATTTTGCGAAATGGATTCTTTGGAGATATTGCCATCAAAGCCTTTTAGCTCAACACCAAGTAAGTCGTTGCAGGATTTGAGTAGGGCATCGGCATAGTCGGGAAAGCCACTCGTAGGGACAAGATAGGTGCTGAGCACTCTGTAGTGGAGATGAGCTGCTTTCAAGAGCCCAATCCCCTCGATATGCTCCGAACCATTAGTGCCGTCGACTAAGAGCGCGAACGTGCGATTGGGAATGCCGCTGTTAGTGTGGACGCCACCGGAATCACCAGGGAAGCACCAATAATTGTGATCGGACACTTTGCTAGGATTGTTCTTACAATTGGGATTCCACAAATCACGCACAGTGCCACTGGAGGTATCGTTCTCACCCGATAGCCATCGATACGTTTCATTGACTACTGGTCCACCGGGGCGAATGCGGCCCTCTACGCGAGTGTTTTGTAAAGCTTCCTTAATACGCTTGCCGTCTTTTTGAGAAATCACTACAGCGGGTATTGTAACGGTGTTATCAGAGCCATCTATTGCGCTAAGGCTATTGGGTTCATTGTCAACAATAACTACCCCAACAGCATCCTGCGCTTCTGCATTTTTTATTTTCTCCAGATCGGAGCAGTCCCCGCGATCGATTAAGGCGATTTTGTCATTCAATGAGGTGCTAATCGCACCGCAACCATTCGCTGGTGACGTTGTAACAATTTCGCCAGGAAAAACGGTGTTGATTATAGGGCCAAAGCTTGCCGCAAATGATTGTTTGACGCCCGCAATATTGGAAGGATAGGTCACTTTTAATTCGCCGATTCTTTGCGCAGTAATTTTTCGTAGTGAGTCTGCATACTTACTACAATCGCCTTCTGTTCGCTTAATGGTTCTGGGGTATTTACCGGGTGCACCGATTAAATCGACCGTTTCACCCCAAATATCAGAATAAGCCTCATTTAAAGCACCGGCTTGAAACTCATAAACTAGATTCGCCATAAATTGGGTATAGGCATGTCCCCACTCGTGGGCGACTGAATCACGGCCAGTCACGCCAGGGCAGAAGTATACAAATTCCCCATTCCAAGCGGCATTAGGGCAATCATCCGCATAGTAATCGAATATGACGTCCATCTTGGATCCTTTGCCATCAAAAGAATCGCGGCCAAAGGCGTTAAAGAATAAGTCATAAGTTGCTTTCATCGATTGTAATATGTTGTTCGCTTCAAGCTTACAGTCTGGAAAATTAGGCTGGGTGTTGCAGAATCCTGTCAACGGTAATGGATTTCCTTCTACCCAAAATGGCTTATTTGGATAATTAGCATCATCTTTCTTGTATGCCCCGTCGAAGGCGCGGCGATAAAGGCGATTGTTAACGGCATTGATGGTATGAATCACAGTACCTGTCTGTGCATCCACAAAAACAAATTTTCGAATGTTGGCGCCATTGCCAACTTCCACTTTATAAGCAAGATAATTAGAGCCGGGCGTTCCTTTTGCCAGGTTGTCTCGAAAAACCACCAGCGCGGTAGTGATGGGCGCTACACCGTTACCTGGCTGAGATGATTGTACTGCAACAGCCTGTGCTTGAGAATTAGAAACACTTGGTGCGGTATTAATATTGATGTTCGGAACAAAAGTACCATTCACCGCTGTAATATCACCCTCTTGATTAAAATGCGCCTTGAGAGTGCCTCCAAATACTTCTACGCCTTTGTATTGCTGTTGATAAGTGAGATGACTCGTGCCCAAATTGTCAGTGTCTGTTTTTTGAAATTTTAATTCTTTACTTGGATCATGAATCCCGAATGTTCCGCCGTTAATCCTAAAAAAATCTGTTGCATTCTCTTCCTGTGATTTTTTTGGATCACTCTTAAATAATACTTGGCCTGGGGGCGCTGAAACAAAGCTAGCTGTGTTGGTGGCTGGATTTGTAGATATCTTGAGTGTGGCGAGATTTGTTACTTTGGATTGAGTTAGCTCTTTTGGGTGAAAAATTCTGGACGGCGCTCTAACTGTTTTTTCGAATTTAGAGCTAAGGGATTTGATGTCAGCAATAAATTCAGGTTCGGATTCAGGGAACCACAAGACATAGCCGATGGGTAGTAATATCAGAACAGCTATTAAGATCAGTAAAAGCTTTTTCATCGTTTTGCTCCTATATACTAATTATAGTCTATTTATAGGGAGTTATGGGTGGGGCGTCTTTCGATGAGCTAGTATTTTTAGGAGTTAGCAGCCAGAAGGAGGGGGCTCTTTACTAACTATTGGCATTGGATTCTCAGTAAATGTCGTCGCATCTTTAGTTGTTAGTACTTCACGCGAATCGAAATCAATATTAAATAGTTAATATATCGAAAATGCTACCTTCTAATAAAACTCAAGGGCAATAATATTTGTGAGAAGCAATTTTAGTTTCAGACTTAACTGAATTAATATCTCCTATCTTATAGCTTTTCAATCGCCGGTTTAAATATGAAAATAGGATTCTAAATAGCCAATATATTTATTTTGACATTTTGCATTTACAATCATAGTGTATATATATCAGAAAGTAGTAGTTTCGTAAGATTATTAATGTAGGGAAAATGATGATATTACAAAAGTACTAACAACTAAAGATGCGACGTGAATTGTTGATTAACAAGGGGGAAGTATGAAATCTGTTTTTATTGTAGCCTGTATTACGGCGATTTTTTCTGTTTATAGTTATGCTGAAAACAAGAGCCTTTATACAAGCACCAACAGCAAAGCCTGTAAGATAATTAAGAATGATCCTAATGAAGGTGGTTCATATGAAGCCGAATGTCACGGGGTGGGTGGTTACAAAGTTCATCTTCTTGAAGGGGATCTTCGGCAAACACTGAATATCATTACACCTAGAAATAAAATATTTGAACTCAATTTTTGGGGATTTTACAGTGGATTTACAACAGTGGGAGAGAAGATTGAATGGCGAGTAAAAAAAGGCACGCCCATCGCTTTGATTGCACGTTATAACGTAGAAAATAAGGATAATTCCAAAAAAAAACGATCCTATCTAATAATTTCGAAAATCCGTAAAGATTCATGCTGTGTTACTGATGTGGTTCCATCAAAAGCAAATCAAAATTTAGAAGCACGAAAATTGGCGGATGTCGCAATCAAACGACCTTGCATTAAAAATAGTCAAGTTTTGAAATAGGAAATAGATATTTAGTTTTCTAATAGGAGGAAAATATGATTGATCAATTGCCTGCTATATATTTAGGATCGGCATCACCGCGTCGGCAAGAATTGCTCCGACAAATCGGTGTGGATTTTATTGTGGTAGCGCCTGATGTGGTAGAAGAACAATTGCCTGGTGAAAGTCCCTTAGAAATGGTAGAACGATTAGCGAATGCGAAAGCAAAGAATGTTCTGCAAAAAATAAATGATCAAGCACCGCGCCCCGTTCTTAGCGCTGATACTATCGTAGTTATCGATAACAGAGTGTTAGGCAAACCAAAAAACGAAGAAGACGCATTAAATATGTTGTCATTATTATCAAATCGAACTCATGATGTTCTCACTGTTGTAGCTCTAATTGATAGAGGTCACGTTACCTTCGCCCTGAGCAAGAGTGAAGTCACATTTTCCACTATAACGTCTGAACAAGCAAAAAAGTATTGGCTAACTGGAGAACCTCAGGATAAAGCGGGGGCGTATGCCATCCAAGGCATAGCAAGTATTTTCATCAAAAATATTAATGGAAGTTATTCAGGTATTATGGGTATGCCGCTGTATGAGACTTACTGTTTATTGTCGAATTGTCGTCGCATCTCAAGTTGTTAGTAGTTTCGGTTTTTTATTATTTTATCTAAATAAATTTATAAAAAATATAGATTGATTTTATTGATTTTTGGGGGTGGTCTTGGATGATTGATATAATTTATTTCTTGTATGCAACAGTATCAAGAAACCATGGTATTAGATTACTATACAAAGCATTTCCTATAATAATAGTATCAATTTTTCAAAACTACTAACACCTGGATATTGCATAAACGATCGTAGCGAGAGGTATAAGAGTGTTTATGCAATATCCAGGAACACTTGAGATGCGACGACATTATGATATAGTGAAGCTTTTATTGCCAGTAAAGGATTACTATGGAAACTTTGAAAAAATGGTTAGTCGGGGTTATGGCTTTTAGTATGCTCTCAGTAGCACAGGCTAATATATTTGTGAATAACGGCCTAGATCAGTCTATCTGTCCTCATGCGTTAACACCTAATATTTCAGGGACATTAAAGATCCATCCTCAGTGTGTGGGCATTATTGAATATACCCTTGATCCTGTGAATCCGATTGCCATTAGCTACAAAACTCACGAAGGACGAGGTTGTCTTGTTGTGATTGATTCTGCGGGAACTATTACGTTATCTGCAATTGGTGCAGCTGCATGTAAAATGAATGAAGATATTTTAGAATTAACGATACCATCTGCAACTACCACGCTTAGATAGTTGCATAGAGTAGATATGCCGCTTTGCAAAGTGTCAAAATGTTGATTTGCAGAGCAATGGAGTATTTCATCCACATTTTTTTGATATGGACAGATCACATAAAATAAGCAATAATTGTAAATCCTATCTTTGACGAAACAGGTAAAAATTGAATATTATCTTTAATGTTGCTTTTTTAAGCTTTTTTTTCTTGTCAACTACTGTTTTCGCAGATAACGATGCGATTAAATTTGTGCCAGAATTTGTCGGGGGGCTGAATATTTCGCAAATAAAAAGCTGTGAAATAAAATATTCGAAGTTATGTCCTCTAAAAAAATCAATTATGAATACACAGCAATGGCCATGCATCGAAAAGAAAATGGCTCAGGACAAATCTTGTATTCAAGCTGGCAAGATTCGTGAGCTTACTGGATATCCAGCTATTAAGTTTAATCAATATGGTTCAGTTACAGTATTCACGTTCACAACAATTGCTGATGGTGTTGATGTTTTTTACATGGTGGATACTAAGGGTCAGTTAATACCATTAGATACTGAGATAGATCTTAGTCAAAATAGTCAATATGCTACATTAAAGAAGAAATATCCTGAAATCGCCTTGACGGGATTTCTTTACTGGGCAAAAGTGAACGAAAATCTTTTTCCAAAATCTCGCCTTTTACCAAACAAAAACCAACAGCTCATTTTTAAACAAGAATTACGAAGTCCAGATTGTGTCGCCTGTGCAAAAGTAGGCATAGTTGAAATGGCTTACGAATTTAATCCGAAAGGTGCTTTTATTCAACCTAGAGTACTTAGCATTAGACCTGTAAGATAAAGATGATTAGTTATTCCTGATCCAGTTGGTTTTTTGCAACTTTCAGCACGAGTGCATTAAATGCTTTATAAAGCTTTGTTTGAATTTGCCAGCTGTGCCAATACAAGGGCATACGCCAAACTTTTTTAGGGCAAATTTCGACGAGTTGTTTATTCTGCAATTCTTTTTTGATATCAATGCGAGGAATAAGTGCATAGCCATATCCTAGTGCTGCAAATTGTCGAAAACCATTTACTGAGGGAATGATTTGATATGGGGGGGATTGGTCATAGATATTAAAAAATTGCTCTAGATATCGTTTATGCAGAGTATCTTTGACATCATAAATCACGGCAGGAGCTCCTATCAAATTTTTCTTGATGTCCTTTTCATTTCTAAAATAGTGTTTTTTAAAGTTAGGATTTGCAACTAACAAATAATCCATATAGCCTAAAAAATCAACCTGGCATCCTGAAATGGCTTTTTCAGATGTTGAAAGACACGCAGAGGCTAAGCCTTTTTTAAAGTAATCGAGAGTGATTTCTTGATCGTCGGTTATCACTTCTAAAGTAATGTTCTTGAGATCCGATAATGATTTAAATACAGCGGGAAACCAAATATCAAGACTATCACGGTTAATTGCAATAGAGAGTCGAGTGCGTTCTATATGACTAGATAATTTTGCTCTCGTATCGTCTTCCAGTAATTTAGTTTTTCGATAATGGTTTAAGAGAAGTTGTCCAAGTTCAGTTGGTATGTAAGGCAGGTCACGAATCAGCAACGGTTGGCCAAAATAGTGCTCTAGAGCTTTTATCCGCTGAGAGATAGCGGATTGGGTGATAAAAAGCTTTTCAGCTGCAAGATCGAAGCTTTGCAGATCAATAACAGCTGACAGAGCCTCTAGGCTTTTATAATCAAACATGTCTTGTTCCTAAATTAGATAAACTTATAATATATTAAAATTATTAATTTGTCTAATCAACAGAGAGTTTGTATCATAGATCTAGTTGCAATGGGAACAATAGTGAGGCGGCTGTGATTATGGTCACGATCTAATAAGGGGGTATGTATGTCGGTATTAAGAGCAGGTTTAGCATTGGGTTTTGGTCTCATCATTTCGATGGGGCCTCAAAATTTATTTTTAATTCGTCAAGGAATGAAAAGAGAA
The DNA here is from genome assembly GCA_029777855.1 of Pseudomonadota bacterium. Lineage (GTDB taxonomy): Bacteria > Pseudomonadota > Gammaproteobacteria > JAIEPX01 > JAIEPX01 > JAIEPX01. The sequence continues at coordinate 11,662 of JAKORL010000124.1, read as the reverse complement.
TATGCGTATATTTCTGCACTGATTTGCTCGTTGTGCGATATGATGTTAATTTTAGTCAGTACAATGAGTGTTAGTAAATTAATTATTGCTTCTCCTACAGCGAAAATGGTTTTGATTGCCTTAGGCGCTTTATTTCTAGCGGTTTACGGAGCTAAATCAATTTACTTTGGGGTGGTACAATTGCGAAAGCAAGGTACAACAGAGCTAACTAATGTCAGCAAAACACGTTCGGTATGGAGATTGTTGTTTACGGCAGTATCATTTAGTTTGCTTAATCCACAAGCTATTATTGATACAATGATCATGATTGGTGGTGTGGTGTGTCGATACCCTGAAGAAGATCAGCTTTTATTTATCATCGGAGTCATTGCCGCGAGCTTTTTGTGGTTTAATGGTATAGCTGCTCTCTCTTCATACGGCGCCAATTATTTCAAAAATAACAGAACATGTGCTATTCTGGAGGTCGCGAGTGGGTTAATCATGCTAGGCTTTGGTTTGACTCTGTTTACAAGTTAATTCAAAAGGAAATGATTGTGTGAAGAAAGAAAATCAATCGAAATGTAGTAATGTTGATCAAGCAAGCAAGGACAAAGATAAGTGCTATAGCATCGCGATGAATCATTGGGGGAATAAAGATTACGTAAATGCAGAAAAATGGGCGATTCGAGCATTGCGAGCTGGAAGTCGAAATCTCGCGCCTGAATTAATGGCCAATATAGCGAGAAGTACACGTTCTAAGAGCACGGCAATTACATTGGCAAGTTATTATTGGGAACAAGAACAGGTTGATAAAGCACTTTTATGGGCAAGAATTGCCAAAGAATATGGCAGTAAGGAATTGGCGGATAAATTAATTGCTGAAATAACGGCGCATATCGATGCTGTAGAAATTCATTATGAAGTTGGTTGTTTCTCAAAATAATGTAGTGTGGGTATTTTATTCATTTTAGATCTGATTTAAATTAAATTCTTTCAAGCTACTAGGCTGTCTCTCTTTTGGTTGGTTTTTTTGTTGAGTGCTGCGCATATTCTTTCAAAATAAAACGATAGGGGAGATGCTGATCTCGACCTTCTGGAATCCCTAAACGTGGTGTGATAATAATTTCGGAAGGCTGATAGCCTTTGTCTGCAATGTAAAATTTATTAGGATCGAATTGCTGAGTATCCCAATCAGGGACTTTTAGATTTAAGGATTTGCATAATAATGTTTGCCCCTTGCAAAGTTTGTGGGCTGGGCGTGGCATTGAATTATTTTTTTGTGGATTATTGGCTTGCATGCGCGCAATTAAATTTGGCGCGCTGCATGTATCTTGATAAGGATAGGCTGATTTAATTAGCACAGCATTGCCGTCACCTTTGGTGCTAATGTTGAGTGAGTCACCGCCACGTGCATAATACATGTAAATGGTTCCTGGTGGCATGAATAGTGCTTTGCGCTTTTCGGTAAACCCTAGCGATGCATGGCTGGCTTTTTCTTCACGATAATAGGCTTCTGTTTCAATAATGATTGCGGATAGCCACATATCTTGGTCCCAGACATAGAGAACTTTACCGAGAAGATCTTTTGCAACTAATTGAGTATCGCGGTTAAAAAATGAGCTTTTAATTATAGAGTTATTCTTTGTGATCTGAGCTAAGTTGCACATGCCTGGTCTATCAAAAAAAATGTGTTAATGATGGCGATGAAGTTGAAGCCGTGTTATCTTTTAAGCGTTTCTTGTCTGGTTCAAGTTCAGCATTTAATTCGGGATTAAGTGCAGGGTGACCTTTATTGTTTTTTGTCTGTGAAATTGCCTTGGTGAATAATTCAAAAGTTTCCATCATGGCATGATCATTCCATAAGGTTTTTTTTAATTCAATTTCAGCAATCATTGATTGAAGCTTATCATTTCCTTGCTTCCAGTTTTTTTGAAACATACCAATAATAGTTAAGTAAATCTTTGTCATTTCTCTATGTGTTTCATAGTCTGTCTCTTCTGTGAATTTAATCAGGATATCTATGTTAATTCCGTCAAGGCCTGATAATTCATTTTGATATCTATTTAGAATCTCAAAATTATCAATGTAAATATTTAAGAAGTTGATGATGGTTTTGCTAGAAAAGACAAGATTAATGCCCCAGTTTTGGGTGATTAAATTAGCGACATTCAGTAGAGAATTGAATATTTTTTTAATGTTGCTAATGTCTAGATCTATAATCTCTCCGGTTTTGATATGATTGCAAAATTCCAGGGCTTCATTGTAGCATTTTATGGCTTCTATCAATCGATTGTTATTGGTATGATTATCTCCTATTAAAAGTTGGCATTCGCATGCACATCGAAAGTCGATGACATTGTGATTCATAATTCTATGATAACCTGCAAGCGCTTTTTCATATTGTTTTTGAGCTATTAGTTCACGGATACGTGTGCGTTTTGGGCTGTCAGGAGCAATGTAATCAAATGTAGGCATTGTAGTGGTTTTAGGCGGTTGCGAAAAATTAAAACGTGACGATGGAGCTGCTGCGGGCATTTTTTTTGCTTCTTGTGTGGTAGAAGGTTGTAATACAGCTGGTGGAGGTGAGGTTTTTTCAGCTCGAGTTTCCTTTTTTGCAGTGGGACTTTCAAACTTCGCAGTGATTTTCGAAATGTCTAAAGCACGTTTGTAAAGCTCAAAAGATGATGTTTCGCTAGGATCATTGCTCGTTAATTTACGATCTTCTACAGTGTCCAAAACATTATGAAATAAAGATATTATCGCCAAATAATTTTTGAGTCGTTCTTTTTGAGATTTTGAAGGTATTTTGCTAAACAATACTGTGAAAGGACCATTAACTTTCAGCTCTAGCGTATCAAGGTTAGGTAATCTGCGGTCTGTTTTATTTAATATTTTAAAGCTGTCTACATAAAAAATTAAAAATCTTTCTAACGTATCCAAGATTTGAGACCAATCTGTAGATAAACTAACTAATTGATTAAGCCCATTGAGCAATGCCTCTAATGCATCATGGATGCTCTTATTATCTTCTGCAATCACTTCTGTTTTTTCGATGGACCTCAATGAAAGTAAAGATTTTGTATAATAATTGATGGCCTTTAGAATATTATCAATACCACCTTTGGCAATAATTTTATTGCCCCAAGCCAATTTGCTTTTAGCTTCTTCTCGATTTTGCATTTGTGATTCACTCCAATCTTGTGGTGACGTTTTGATCTAATTTCATACAGCTCCTATTGTACTCGAGGAGGACCTTTAGGCAAGCTAATCTCAGGAATTGGTGTCGCATCTTTAGTTGTTAGTAGTTCTTCGATTTTGAAGGGTTATAATAACAAAACTGGATATAAATATATTGTTTTTAAATAATAACTGCTGGGGGTGTTGTCTGAGATGATATTTCTAATGATCAAAATGAAATGGGGGCGTGTTGCCGCCCCCATCGTCTTTCTATTCCTCAGAACCGCCACCGTTATCTGATCCGCTGTCACCGCTGTCACCGCTGGAATCCCCGCCAGAATTATCTTCTGGTTCTGATTGACTTTCCCCGTTATCTTCAGGAGCAGCTTCGTTGTTTGAGTCTGATTTTTCAGGAGCACTTTCTTCATTTGAATCTTCTTTCTCGCTAGGTTTATTTGTATCGTTTTCCTCTTCTTCTTTATTGGCTTTTTCTTCTTCATTAGGTTTATTCTCATCATTCGCCTTTTCTTCTTCCTTGGCTTTATCTTCCTCCTTGGCCTTATCTTCTTCCTTAGCTTTTTCATCTGATTTTGCAGATTCTTTCTTTGATTCAGAAGTTTTTGTAGTCGTTGAGGTTGTAGTACGAACGCTCGTGCTTGATTTAACACTACTGCTTGGTGCTATGCCTGCTTTAGCGCCCGATACACCCGGAGTGATAATAACCGCAGCTGGTAATGGTCTGTCATAAACCGGGCTATATCTAATTTCACGATCAAACTTCCACGAATTATATTCACGAGGCGTTGTAGTCTCATAAATCATTACGCCACCTAGATTGGATCGATAAGTCTTGCGAGCATTGGATTGAACTCCTTTAGGAGCGCAGGTACCAATAATGACAATTTTATCCCCAGATTTGGCCGTATTCATGGCTTGGATTAATTTTGCCCTGTCGTGTTTGGGGTCGTTATTACAAACGACTTTAATGTTGGCGCCATAGGTCACACCTGCTACACACATCATTATGATAGCAGCCTTGGTAATCAAAAATAGCTTTTTCATCGTATTTCTCCATAAAAATAAACAATTAATGATGGGCGGTATTCTATATACCCCCTTCTACACTTCAATTATAGACTATCTTGGAAAATTGGTAGGACTCGGATAGTAAGTATCGTCGTCATAGCTTAAGCTGTAAGTACGACGGGAAGATAAGTGAAACGTAATTTTTTTGTTTTCAGATAGTTTTAGTTTATTAAAAGAAATGTGTAGTATGATAATTTATATCGAAATTATTTGAGGGTAAAATAGACTTGATTTAGTGTTATTTGCCACTTTTTAATCGAGAATTAAAAAAAATAGCATCATCACGCTTCAGTTGTTAAAGCGTTGATGATGCTATTTTTATCTTATTAATGTATTCCATCAATGAAGTTAGTTAATGCTTTATTAAATAAATCAGGTTGTTCAAACATTGAGAAATGCCCTGTAAAGTAAAATAGTTTTGTTGTAATCGGTGTTGTAATGGGAATTTCTGATGCTATGCAAGCGTCCGCACTGGGTAAAATAATTTGATCATTTGCCCCGTGAATCAATAGAACTGGTTTATTGATAGTTCTGTAAACGGCAGTAGAGGGAAGGTCAAACAGTGTTCTACCACCGAGACCTAATCTGACCGCTGGCGGCACCATGCTATCAGTAGCTAGAATTTCATGCTCTTTAGGATAAGCATAAAAATTCAAGAGTACATTAAATACAGAAGCATCTAAAAATGCTTTTGTAGCTGCAATGCTCATAGATAAATCAGTGCTCAGCAGGTTTTGTTCGTTATTTAATAAACCAGGACCTTTGAAAGGAAATCCCGCACAGGCAGGATTTGCATTCGCTGGTGGTCCTACAATTGAAGCATCAAAAACAATACCGCTTAATGCATTTGCTGTATAAGCATTGATGTAATCAGAAATTATTCCCCCGCCATAAGAATGTCCCACGATAAATAGTTTTTTGCCGCCATTAGGTAGATTTAAGATATTTAAATTAGGGTCGTGAATAATGGCATCGATATCATTCGCAAAATCCATAGAATGATAACCAGTCATAAAATTCAAACCTATACTTGGATCGCAACTTGGAAGTTGACAAAGTGGCTTAAATGAATTTCCTTGGCCTCTGGCATCCATTGTAATCACTCTATATTTGTTTTTATTCAGGCCTTTAATTTGTTCTACCCAAATATTATGAGCATGTGGGAATCCGTGGATGAATAAAATTACATTAGGTGCAGAAGCATTTCCCCAATCTTGAACTTGAATAGTCGGATTGCCTATATCAACAATAGCATCTGTTGAATGTACAGGCACATTATAAATTTGACAATTATTTTCAGCATTACAAGGAATTAACGTTGAAATTGCAGCAAAAGCAGGAGTAATACTAGCAAGAACAAAAACAATAGAGCTAATTGAAAATATTTGCCTAAATACCGTTTTCATACTCATGTACCTCTCTAAGTTAAATATACTTACTAATAGCGCTTAATACCTCACACTATAAGTATAGTACAACTATCAGAGATTACAAATCAGGAGGGAGGGGGCGGTATAGGATAATAATATGACCAATTGAACCAATAAGTTCAGCATTGTGATGCCGAATAACCTCAGCTGTGATGGCTTTTCGCTCTTGCCGGTCCTCTGCATTAACCCGTATTTTAATGAGCTCGTGATCTGTGAGCGCGCGGTCAATTTCGTTGTGTACGCCTGGTGTGAGCCCTTCGCTGCCGATGATGATTATTGGCTTTAAATGATGGGCTTTGGCCTTTAATTCTTGTTTAAAACGTGGAGTCATAGTCAGTTTCTATCCTGTAGGTGATGGCTGATTGCAGCAAATTGCTCTATCAATACCCGTCTTTAATGATTCATCATATCATTAAATAGCTTTTTTTCAAGACTCATGACTTTGTGCCAGGTGTGCCTTTAACATAAGAGCCGGGGGCATTTTCGAGTACGGGAAACTCAGCAGATCCGGGTTTGCGGGGAGAGACTTTTTTGCCGCTGTAGGATTTGAGCCATTTCTCCCAGTGTGGCCACCAAGAGCCAGGGACGTTTTCGGCGTTTTTTAAAAACTCATCAGGGGTGCTATGCGTTCCAGTGTTAACAAAATAGCCGTATTTTTGTTTGTTTGGTGGATTGACTACGCCAGCAATGTGTCCTGAATCTCCGAGGATAAAGGTTGTTTTTCCTGAATGCAGTTGTAGGCCTGCGTAGGTTGATTTCCAGGGGGTGAGATGATCTCGTGCAGTGGAGAAAAAATAAGCAGGTATGTCGATTGAATGTAAGTCTATAGGTGTATTGTTGATTTTTAGAAAATTTGATTTGATCAATTGATTTCTCATGACGAAATTCTTCAAACAATAACTCATTACTTTGCGCGGAATATTGGTGTAATCTGAGTTCCAAAAAAGAAGATCATTTTCTCCTGGAGTATTGCCAAGTAAATAATTTTGCACATAATACGGCCATACTAAATCATTTGGGCGTAGAAAATTAAATAATTGATGTAAATAATAGCCATCTAAGTAGCCTTGTTTTTTCATTAATGTATTTATTTTCTTGACGGTGTCTTCTTCGACGAAGTCAGTAAAAAACCCAAAATTTTCGAAATCCAGCATTGTGGTGAGGTAGGTAACAGATTTAACAGAATGATCGTTGTGAGCGATAAGATAAGCTATTGCGCAGGCTACCATTGTGCCCCCGATGCAATATCCCGCGATATTGATCTCAGGAGCCTTCGTGATTTTTTTAATGATATTTATAGCGGCAACTGGGCCATTGAGTATGTAATCTGAAAACTCTTTATCAGCGAAAGAAGCATCAGGATTGACCCACGATATACTAAATACCGTGTATCCTTTTTTTACCATCCATTCGATGAGAGAGTTTTCGGCATTAAGATCAAGGATGTAAAATTTATTAATGATGGCTGAGACGAAAAGTAAAGGTGTTTCATAAACTTTTTTTGTTTGTGGTTCGTATTGAATCAGCTGAATGAGGTCATTTTGAAAAACGACCTTTCCTGGAGTTGTGGCGAGATTCTCACCAATTTTGTAATGCTCTTGATTCACCATGGGGACTTTTAAATGATCTGGATTTTTTTTGAGGTCTCTTTCTAAGTTTTTTAATCCTTGCAATAGGCTTTTTCCATTGGTTAATATGAGTTCTCGAAGTAATACGGGATTGCTGAATAAAAAATTACTGGGTGAGAGTGCCCCCATCATTTGATCGGTCAAGTAATGCAGTTTATTGACAGATTTTTTATTTTCATTGCTTTCTGTGGTTAGTGAAACGAATTTTTTTGCATATTTTTCCATGATCAGATGAGATTGAGCTAGAAAATTAAAGATTGGATGAGAAGTCCAAAGCTTATCAGAAAATCGTTTGTCCTTTTTAGTAGAGCTTTCTTTTGTGTCTTCAGTGGAAAACGTATTGAGTATGATGCTATTGAAAAGAGACTGATATTCTAGAAGCATTGGAATCCAAACTTCATATACCATTTTAATGCTATCAGCGCTGTTAAGTTTAGATGGATCGAAAATAGCAGCCAGGTCTTCTGAAAAAAAATGTTGATGTTGAAGTTGAGTGGTGGTATCCGCGATATTTTTTATCAAATCCGAAAGAAGTGAACTATAGTCGAAAGAGGAATTTGATTTGCTCATTTTGTATCATTTGCTCTTCCGGCTAGGTTTTTCAGGTGTCGCATTTGGAACTAAGTCTTTTAAACCATTCATATAACGCGAAATAATATCACCGGATTTTTGCATGTAGCTCATTAGCTCAACACCACTGCTGGCGGCAATTTTTAATTGTAAAGCGACTACATCTTCTGGCTTTTTTAGGTTTTTCATTTCAGCGAGATAGTCTCGTTGTACAATATTGGTAATGTTGTTAAGTACTTTCGTGTTGAGTTCTGTTAGCTCAGTAGTGCTGTCAATGATATGTTTGGTAAATTCATTGAATTTTTCATTCAGTTTGTCACTCACGGTAGTCTCCTTTTTTGAGGAAAAGATTATACTTGCCCCTATTTACAATTCTAGCACAGATGTCAAATTTTGCCATTTTGTCAAGATCTGACCCCTCTATAGAAGGTATTGGCCGCCATTAATAATTAAGTTAGAGCCGGTGATAAAACCACTGTTTTCAGAAGCTAGAAAACAAACGGCGCGGGCAATTTCCTCAGGTTTTCCAAGGCGACCTACAGGGATTTGTCCGACAATTTTTTCAATTATTTCTTCTTTTATTTTCATCACCATTTTTGTTGCTATATATCCAGGAGAAATCGTATTGACAGTAATGCCTTTGCTTGCAACCTCGAGCGCTAAGGCTTTTGTGAATCCGTGTATTCCTGCTTTTGATGCAGAGTAATTAGTTTGGCCATATTGTCCTTTTTGAGCGTTAATTGATGATATATTGATAATGCGGCCATAACGACGTGATATCATATTATTTATTATCGGACGAGTCATGTTAAAGAGGCTATCAAGATTGGTATGAAGTACGGATTCCCATTGGATATGGTCCATTTTAGAAAATGGAGTGTCCGAAGTAATGCCCGCGTTGTTAATTAAAATATCTATATCTTGACTTTTCGATCCAAGATCTTCAAATAATTTCTGACATGAATTGTAATCAGCAACGTCAACATAATATATTTCAAAATTATAACCATTTTTTTTCTGTTCTTCACGCCATCTTTTTGCAGATTCATGATCGCCTTGTCGAAAATAAGTGGCTATTACTTCCGCGCCTTCGTTACTGAGATGCTGACAAATCGATGTGCCAATTCCACCTAAGCCACCTGTCACTAATGCTTTTTTTCCTTTCATAAGCGATTTGCCTCTATCGATTGGCTAAATAATCCTCAGCAACCTCACCATAAGGTAATGTTAAGTCTGTAACAAAATGTACGGTTGAGATAATTTTTCTAACAGGAAGGTCTGCGATCGGGGCTAATGCATGGGGATGTAATTCAAGACTCGAAGGTCCCGTCCATGCGCCTTTTACAGTAATATCCGTAAGGTAAGTTTTGGTTAATTGGTTTATTTCAGGGTTGCCGTCAACTCCGGGAATATTTTTGAGCAGAAATATTGGTTTTTTACAGGCATCTAATATAGCGTCTTTGTCGACTTCGTGATGTTTATATCCCATGGTAGCCGTTGCGATCCGAACACTGCCATAATCTAAAGTTCCAACTAGCGTATCTTCTTCTACGACAAGTTTTGGTTTGGCGAGCTTTTTAGGAAATCCCCAAATTTCACGACCGCCTGCAATAGGCGGAAAACAATTGAGAAACATAGCAATGGTAAATGTGCCTTCTTCACCTTTATGGCGTACAGGAACTATTTGGCCAGACTCCGTGAAATCTCCAAAACCAGTTGAATCAGGCATACGGATAAATTCAAATTTAACGTGCGGTTCTATCAGTTCTAATCCTGGGGGTAAAATAGACTCAAGCATAGCTCGGTCTGTTTCATAGGTAATGATAAAAAATTCTCGGTTAATAAAACGATACGGACCGTGAGGATAGCTCATAATCCATCGAGGGGCAGGCATTTCAAATTCATTGGCTATTGCTTTTTTAGGCATGATCATCCTCCTTGATAATCTCTGTCATTTAAGCTGAATGATGCATAAACACTTGTGTTTGTATCTAAGACATTTTACATAACATCCAAGTTAAGTGTAGTCGTCATTACGAAGACTTGCAAATTCAATGATGCTCTTCATAACAAAGCGCCCTATTTTTTATGGTACAGCCCACAAAGATACAGCCATACGCTATAATTGATAGTAAGGATTCATAACGCTGGGAGGTAATATGAAGTTAGAGGGAAAAGTCGCCCTAGTTACAGGGGCTGGTAGCGGGATTGGAAAGGAAATTGCACTTTGTTTTTCTCGCGAAGGTGCAAAAGTTGGGGTGGCTGATATTACTGCCGATGCGGCCGCTGAAACTGTAAAAGAAATTAATGCTCAAGGTGGAGAAGCCATCGATATTATTATGGATGTGAGTGACGAATCACAGGTTGATGCAGGTGTTTCGCGATTAGTCGATCGATATAAGTCAGTTGATATATTAATTAGTAATGCGGGTGTGCAACATATTGCGCCACTGAATGAATTATTGCTCAAAGATTGGAAAAGAATGATGGGAATCCATTTGGATGGCGCTTTTTTGACGACAAGAGCTTGCTTGAGAGAGATGTATAAAAATAATAAGGGCGGTAGCATCATTTATATGGGCTCTGTTCATTCCAAGGAAGCTTCAAAACTCAAAGCGCCATATGTTACGGCTAAACATGGTTTAATAGGACTTTGTAAAGTTGTTGCTAAAGAAGGAGCAGAACATGGCGTTCGTGCTAATGTAATTTGCCCGGGGTATGTGCGCACACCATTAGTCGATAAACAAATTCCTGAGCAAGCCAAGAAATTAGGCATTACTGAAGAAGAAGTGGTGAAAAAAGTGATGTTGGTAAATACTGTTGATGGTGAATTTACCACTGCTCAGGATATCGCAAATGTAGCACTCTTTTTCGCTTCATTTCCTGATAATTCACTTACTGGTCAATCATTAATCGCCAGCCATGGTTGGTTTATGGAATAACAATGAAGAAAAATCACAAAACGATTAATATCGGATTACAAGGTGGTGGTGCTCACGGCGCTTTTGCTTGGGGTGTGTTGGATTATTTACTTGAGGATGGACGTTTAAATATTGAAGGTTTATGTTCAACCAGCGCTGGTTCTATGAACGCTGCGGTTTTGGCAAGTGGCATGATCAATAACGATAAGGATGAAGCACGACAAAAGCTTCATGATTTTTGGGAAGCAATAAGCCACAGTGGAAATGTGATGAGTTCAGAGTATAACGTTTGTCACAGTCCTAGCGATGTGTCTGCTTTTAGTCTAGCCAATTCGCCATTTTATATAATGTTTGATCTGGTTTCACACATGATGTCACCCTACCAATTTAACCCGCTTGATATCAATCCGTTAAGGCAAGTAATCGAAAAATATGTAGATTTTGATGCAATAAATAAAAAATCAAAAATTAAATTGTTTATTTGCGCTACAAATGTAGAAACTTGTAAAGTTAAAATATTTTCTACACCAGATATTTCAGTGGATTCTGTGTTAGCTTCAGCGTGCTTGCCGTTTCTTTTTCAAGCTGTAGAAATCAATGGTGAGTATTTTTGGGACGGGGGTTATATTGGTAATCCGGCAATTTTTCCATTAATTTATAATTGCGATTCCAGGGATGTGGTTATCGTTCATATTAATCCTATTAATCGAAAAGGCATTCCTAAAACGGCGAGTGAAATTCTAAATCGAATTAACGAGGTCAGTTTTAATTCGTCATTAATGCGAGAAATGCGTGCAATTGCTTTTGTTTCTAATTTGATAGACTCTAAGAAGCTTAAAGATCATGCTATGAAAAAGATGTTAATCCATTC
>JAKORL010000123.1 GCA_029777855.1 Pseudomonadota bacterium | reverse complement strand
TTATCATATTCTCAATCCCCATTTTTTATGATTCTCGTAAACTCGCATCATAAAAAATTGAGATTATCGAATACTTATCATATTCTCAATCCCCATTTTTTATGATTCTCGTAAACTCGCATCATAAAAAATTGAGATTATCGAATACTTATCATATTCTCAATCCCCATTTTTTATGATTCTCGAAGACTCGCATCATAAAAAATTGAATTTCTAATTGCCTGAAAACTCCAATGAAAAAGACCATTTATTGTTTTGAACATTACTACAAAGTATTGTTTTGTCGATCATGGAGACGCCAACATTCGGAGCATCATCTAACAACGGTCAATCAAATTTCGCAAACAACGGAGAGCCTCGGCGCCAGATGGAGGGTGGTTTTGGCGAGCCTCGACGTCAGATGGAGGGTGGTTTTGGCGAGCCTCGGCGCCAGATGGAGGGTGGCTTCGGAGGCTACCGTCAGTTGGAGGGAGGTTTTGGAACCTCCTTTTCTCAGCAGGAGTGCGGATCTGGCGTGTGCCATCAGAAGGAAGACGCACAGGTGCCCAAGAACAAGAGAAGAAACAGAAGAGGCAAGAAGGGCAAGAAGGGCAGTCAGGCCACAGAGTCTGTGCAGCCAGCATCCCGCGTTCCGCAGAACCCATTGCCGGAGAATTACATGGTCGTGCAGCAGCGCCATCCCAATGGTGCGCATGGGACTGTGGTGTACGTGTACGCGCCTACGTACGCTATTGATGCCCGCACTGTCAATCTTCAAGTGCGTCAGCGTCCAACATTCGTTCCGATGACGCTTTCGAATGGCGTCCAGAAGAGCGTGACAACACAAACCCGCGACTTTCTGGCGCGCCATCGCGACATCGATCAGTACATGCGCGATTCCATCATCAACATCGACAACCTCATTCGTGAGGACGTCGGCAAGGAAGATATGATGGAGAACCTTCGCTGCTACGTCAACATGGCCTGTTTGCGAGATAAGTTCCCGCAAGCGACTATCGATGCATGGACTGGAAGTGTCATTGCATCTCTCTGAAGTTATTTTTTTATTCTCCTGAGCCAAATGGAGAAATCCAATCAATTATAAAAAATTGATAAATAAACCTTTTACTTAATGTTTTATTTATCAACATAACTATTATCAACAAGGATGAGCTCTTCGAAGTTAGAATTCGCAATTAATAATAATCCATCATCAGCTACAAGAATGACCCCTCAGCAATTCGAACTTGCGGTCATCAATGGGCAAATTGTAGCTTACTGCCAAACTAATGATTTCACAACAGCTGTCAGAAGAGCTGTCAATGATGAAATGTTTTGGAGAGATTTACTGCAAAAATATAATGTCACATCAACTGTCCAAAATGAATTAACCAGATATCTTCCATCGGCTGTACAACTTGAAGCCAACAAAATTGTTGGATCAATGGTTCAGAGTCAATTGGATAACTACACAAAGATTCAAATTCCAAGTCATGTTGCGAAATGTTTAGCTGAACAAATCACCGGGTTCTTGAATCACCATACCCAAATGAATGAAATTCTCGAAAAGCATTCCAAAGATCTTAATGGTAAACTATCTGTTTCTGCAAAAAAGACTTTAGATGAAGTGACAAATGAGCCACAATACCACAAAGTCACCGAAAGCCATTTAGACAATATGACGAAGCGATTTGAAGCAAAAATGAAAGAATTAGATTCACAATCATCAAGCCAGTTATCTCAACAACAATCCACTTTTAATAGTGCTCTTGCAACTATGAAGAAACAAGTCACTGATGAAGTCCAAGCATTGAAGGATGCTAATACTAAACTTGGAGAACAAGAAAGAAAAATTAATGATTTGAGAGGAGAGTTGATGATGTTCAAATGGGCATTCGGAGCAATGGCTGTTGTAACAATGGTAGGATTTTATTTTATTAAAAAATAGATTTAATTATATCTTTCATATCAATTCCTGTGCATTGGCTATCAAAATGGTTTACCAATATTTATTTTATGTTACTGGTGCTTTATTGTGATATCATTTTGCGTACTTATGCATTGTCCCCCTTTAAATATCAAATTACAGGACAACGCATGAGCACGCAAAACGAAATAATAATAAAACTTATCATTATTCGCATTTTTATTATGGTTCAATTTTGATAGCCGATGCACGAGAAAAATTGAATTTTCTATCATTTGATCTATTATGTTATAAACTAAATTATAATAATTATAGATGGAGCAAATAGACTTACAGAAATTCACACCCGTTGACATTAGGAACTTGAGTGGGTTCTATATAAATAAACCCATATCATTGAGAGCTAGGGTTCACAAAATCAGAGTGACTAAGAATGTTGGATTTATCATCTTGAGATATCAAACTTCGAGTTTACAAGTTGTTGCCTCGAAAAAGGGAATTGGAAAAGATCAATTTGATGAATTAATTCATATTACTCATGAATCCTTTGTAGATTGTTATGGGACTTTACGAGTATCTCCTATTAAAATCAATGCAACAAGTTATCATGATTTTGAAATGGATTTGAGCTCAATTAAAGTAATCAGTTTGGCTCAACAAGTTCCATTTCAAATCGATGATGCCAATGACTTGGGAGAGAGCTTTAGAAGTAATGTTACGAGTCATACCAGACTGGAACATCGGTGGGTTGATTTGAGAACCCCATTGAATAATTCTATTTTCAAAATTCAGTCTGGAGTAACACAATATTTCAGAGAATACTTATTAAGTCAAAATTTTGTGGAAATCCATAGTCCCAAGTTAATCGGATCAGCATCTGAAGGGGGAGCTCAGGTATTCCAATTGACTTATTTTGATCGACCGGCTTTTCTTGCTCAGTCACCACAACTTTATAAACAAATGGCAATTAATTCCGATTTTGACAAAGTTTTTGAGATTGGTCCTGTTTTCAGGGCTGAACAATCACTCACAGTAAGACACATGTGCGAATTTATTGGATTGGATCTTGAAATGGCAATTTCACATGGTCGGGATTATAGAGAAGTTCAGGAGATGTTATGGGGCACACTTACTTATATCTTTGATATGATTAAAGTTAGATCGGCTGCTGAAATTGCATATA